>JAJZHT010000006.1 GCA_021804455.1 Pseudomonadota bacterium
AGGTCACCAATAATCCCTGATCACTGACAATAACAGCGGAACCACTGGATCGGATAATTTCTCGGTGGCCTTTTTGTTTAGCAAGATCGCCAAATAAAAAATCAAAAAAAGGATCATTAAAAAAAGGATTGATAAGTTGGTTATCCGTCACCTGCACAGCATAAATATCAACAACAGCCGGCGAAGCCTTATCAACAACAGAAGCCAAAGAAGATTGAGCCGCCTGGGCTACAACGCAATAGGCATAAAAAAAGGCAAGCCAAACAACAAAAATACTTAAATAAAAACGTTTTAATATCTTTGTCATTGGACTTGCCTACGCTTTTTAAGAAAATAACTTAATTAAGCGTAACAAATATTTTCTTAGGCTTAAAGATTTAAGCGTTTAAACTTTCTTCTTTTTGTTTAACAGCCTGGGTTGGATCAAAATCCACAAACTCAATAATTGCCATGGGAGCATTATCACCATACCGGAAACCCGCTTTTAAAATACGTGTGTAACCACCCGCTCTATTTCCAAAACGTTGTCCCAAATTATCGATCAATTTTGAAACCAAAGATCGGTCTTGAATCTGCGAGATCGCCTGACGACGTGCAGCAAGAGTTCCTTTCTTAGCCAAAGTAATCAACTTTTCGACAACCGGCCTCAGTTCCTTTGCCTTGGGCAAAGTTGTTTTAATCTGTTCATTCAAAATCAAAGCTTGTGCAAGGTTCTTGAATAAAGCCTTACGATGTGAACTTGTACGGTTTAGCTTTCTGCCCGCAATTTTATGTCTCATGTTTGTATCCTATTGCACACTATTAATTATAAGGGTCTTCTAATGTTTTCGCTAACTCATCAATATTTTCGGGTGGCCAAGAAGGAATCGTCATTCCAAAACCAAGACCCATCATAGCCAAAACTTCTTTAATTTCATTCAAAGATTTGCGTCCAAAGTTGGGAGTTTTCAGCATGTCATTTTCGGTTTTTTGAACTAAATCACCAATATAGAAAATATTTTCATTCTTTAAACAATTTGCGGAACGAACCGAAAGTTCCAACTCATCAACTTTTTTCAAAAGATTACGATTGAAGGGAAGCTCTTCCTTGGCCTCTCGCTTCGCAGCGGCTTTAGGCTCTTCAAAATTAATAAACTGTTGGAATTGATCCTGCAAAATACGAGCAGCATAGGCCAAAGCATCATCTGGCTTAATAGATCCATCTGTCTGAATTCTTAAAGTCAACTTATCATAGTCGGTACGTTGTCCAACACGAGTTTGCTCTACCTTATAAACCACACGCTTAACAGGACTGAAAATAGAATCAATAGGAATCACACCAATAGGTCTGTCTTCATACACGTGCTGATTAGCAAGAACGTAGCCTTTACCATTTTGAACCACAAGTTCCATATTCAACTGTGCCCCTTCATTCAGGGTACAAATAACCACCTCAGGGTCCAAAATATCAACATCAGAGGTCACCTGAATATCTTTGGCTTTAACGACCTTAGGCCCCACAGCAGCGATACGCACCTTCTTGGGTATATCTGAGTTCAGCTTTACGCCAACTGTCTTTAAATTCAGGATAATATCGGTCACATCCTCTAAAACACCCGGAATCGCTGAGAATTCATGAAGAACACCATCAATCTTTACAGATGTTATTGCTGCACCTTGCAAGGAAGACAATAAAACCCGACGTAACGCATTTCCTAATGTCATACCAAACCCACGTTCAAGCGGTTCAGCAATAATTTCCGCCTCACGCAGTTCAGCATCAAGATACTTCACATTAATCTTAGAAGACTTGATTAAAGACTGCCAATTCTTTTCAATCACAACACAACCTCTTTCGTTTTCAGACTTTTATAATTTTATGTCTCAAAGATTTCTTAGACACGTCTGCGTTTAGGAGGACGACAACCATTATGAGGAACCGGAGTTATATCCCGAACGGATGTAACTGTAAAACCAACCGATTGCAACGCACGCAAAGCCGTTTCACGACCTGAACCTGGCCCCTTAACAATAACACTAACAACTTTAACCCCATGTTCAGCTGCTTTCTTAGCAGCCTCCTCAGCAGCAATCTGGGCCGCATAGGGCGTAGATTTTCTGGATCCCTTGAATCCCATCATTCCCGATGAACACCAAGAAATTGTATTTCCTTGCTCGTCACTGATTGTTACCAAAGTGTTGTTAAAGGTGGCGTTAATGTGAGCAACCGCATTAACGATATTTTTTCTTTCCCGTCTTTTAACCCGAGCTGTTGTTTTTTGCGCCATAAATCACCAATTCTCTATTTATTTACCAACCATTTTCTTACCAGCAATAGGCACAGCCTTGCCTTTGCGTGTTCTAGCATTCGTATGCGTCCTTTGTCCTCTTACAGGAAGACCTTTACGATGTCTTAATCCTCGATAGCATCCCAAATCCATTAAACGCTTAATATTCATGGATACTTCGCGACGTAAGTCTCCCTCTACTTGATACCCACGGTCAATAACTTCACGAATTTTAAAGACCTCTTGATCTGTCAATTCATGAACACGCTTTGCCATATCAATACCGGTTTCGGACATAATCTGTTTTGCCCGATGATGACCAATACCATAAATATAAGTCAGTGCTATAAAAACTTTTTTTTGGGTAGGGATGTTTACACCTGCAATACGTGCCACTTTTTTTTACTCCTTATCATCACTCAGACGGGGTTCTAATGTCTTCATTAATTGTTTTGTAACATTGTCTAAAGTTTGCCCAGCATCAATCTCAACAAGAACCTTTTTTTCTTTATAATAGTCGACCAAAAGTCTTGTACTTTCATAATATTTTTCTAACCTTTGTTTAAGACTTTCTGCCGTATCATCATCGCGCCGCGCGAACTGAGTTCCACCACAGATATCGCACACATTATCTACCAAAGGTCTGTTATTCTTATCATGATAGACACGACCACACCGCACACAATTAAAACGGCCCACAATCCTCTCAACCAAGACCTCATCAGAGAGAGAGAAATAGGCAACGATTCCAACTTTTTTTCCTTGGCGATCTAAAAGTTTTTCAAAACTTCTGGCTTGATCTAAAGTACGCGGGAATCCATCAAACAATACATTTTTTACTTTCAATTGTGCAATATTTTTTTCCACTAATTCCAAGATTGTTTCATCATCAACATAATTGCCTGATGCCATAGTATCTTGGATCCTTATCCCCAGAGGAGACTGCGCCTCAATTTCAGTACGCAACGCCTGCCCTGTTGATAGGTGGAAAAAATCTTCTTTCTCACATAAATATTGGGCTTGAGTTCCCTTGCCACAACCGGGCGGGCCTAAAAAAACCAAGATCATTTGTTTCTATTTATCCTTAAGCTTGGCTTTTTTAATCAAACCTTCATATTGATGAGCCACCAAATGCGATTGTATTTGAGCAATCGTGTCGATCGTTACACTGACCACAATCAACAAACTGGTTCCACCAAAATAAAAAGGTAACGAAACACGAGAAAGAATAATCTCCGGTAACACACAAATTGATGCCAAGTATAAAGCCCCAACAACGGTTAATCGTGTCAAAACATAATCAAGATATTCCACTGTTTGCTGACCAGGACGAATACCAGGAATATAAGTTCCCATCTTACGAAGATTCTCAGCCGTTTCATTAGGATTAAACATCAAAGCCGTATAGAAAAAGGCAAAAAAGATAATCAAAGAAACAAACAACGCAATGTAAACAGGATGACCATGACTGAAAACACGAGCCACAACGGCCAACCAAGAATCAGGGCTGGGACTTGAGAACCCAACAATAGTGGCTGGCAACAACAGCAAAGAAGAGGCAAAAATAGGAGGAATCACACCAGCACTATTCAATTTCAAGGGTAAATGAGTGCTTTGCGAAACGGCAGGCATATTAGCCGCCATTTGACGCTTAGGATACTGGATGGGAATACGACGTTGCGCTTTCTCCATAAAGACAATATAGCCAATCACAGCGGCAGCCATGACCAAAACCCCCACGATAACCACCGCAGACAAAGCTCCCTGGCGACCTAGCTCAAAAGTGTTAAAAAGAGCCTGAGGTAAGTTCGCAACGATACCAGAATAAATGATTAAAGAAGTCCCGTTTCCAATACCGCGAGAAGTGATCTGCTCACCCAACCACATAATAAACAAGGTCCCGCCTGTTAACGTGATGACTGTTGTCAATCGAAAGATAAAACCAGGATCCAAAACTGCAGAGCCTGTATGACCAGTAATTTTTTCCAACCCTGCAGCAATACCAAAGGCCTGAATACACGCCAACAAAACTGTGCCATAACGGGTATATTGATTCAGTTTGCGCCGCCCTGATTCCCCTTCTTTCTTTAAGGCTTCCAAATGGGGAGAAACAGAGGTTAGCAACTGGACGATAATACTCGCCGATATATAAGGCATAATGTTAAGGGAGAAAATCGTCATACGACCGATTGCACCTCCCGAAAACATATCAAGAATCCCGAGGATTCCCCCCGCATTATTACGGGTAAATTCGGCAATAATAAAAGGATTAATTCCAGGCAAAGGAACATAAGTACCAATGCGATAAACAATTAACGCCGCCAAGGTAAACCATATACGCTTTTTTAAATCTTCCGCTTTTTTAAAAGAGGAAAAACTCACACTCGCAGCTAACTGTTCAATTGCAGACGCCATCATAAACCTGTTTAAAAAATATCGATCACTCAATAATAAGAGAACCACCAACTTTTTCAAGCAAACTTTGCGCTTTCTTACTGGAACGAGTCACAGCAATTTTCACGGCGGTCTTAGGGGAACCATTGGCAATCAAAGAAACACCCTCGATATGTTTTGGCATATAGCGTTGCTGAATCAAAAAATCCCTGTCAATTTGCTGATCCGCTTTCAAGGCACCACTTTCCAAGATGCGATTAACTTTGTGGAAATCCAACTCATACATTGTCATACGATGCACATTCACAAACCCACGCTTTGGCAAACGACGATAAAGAGGTGTCTGACCACCCTCAAAGCCATTGATTGAAACACCAGAGCGTGCTGTTTGCCCCTTACCACCACGGCCAGAGGTTTTTCCCAAACCTGAACCAATGCCACGACCCACCACTTTCCTTGGGCGACGTGCGCCTTCGTTGTCTTTAATTGTATTTAATTGAAACGTCATCTTATTATCTTTCATCGACCGACTCCGAAACAATTCGGACCATATGGGGTACTTTCGCCAATAAAGAGCGAACAATCTCATTATCCTGCAATTGTCTTACAGCATTCATTTTTCCTAATCCCAAAGACTTTAAATAAAGTTTTTGGCGACCCTGACGGCGGATAGGACTTGCATATTGCTGAACCGTGATCATTGCTTTTGAAGCTTGTTTTTTTGCTGCCATTTTTAACTCTTCATCCTAACCTTAATTATTAATTTCGGCATGAGCGACCTTACCATGATTTTCATCACGACGGGCCACAATATCGCTTAGCTTTTTACCCAGTTTGGTCGCAACTTGACGCGGTGAAGAAACAGATTTTAAGGCCTCTACCGTTGCTCTAACAACATTATGATAGTTAGGTGTACCAACGGATTTACTGACCACATCATGAAGACCCAGAGCTTCAAAAACAGCACGCATCGGACCACCCGCAATCACACCCGTTCCAGCAGGGGCTGTTCTTAAAAACACACGACTTGCACCTACACGAGCCTGAACATCATGATGAAGGGTCCGTCCTTCACGCAAAGGAATACGCACCATCTGACGACGTGCCTTCTCAGAGGCTTTTTTAACGGCATCAGGAACTTCACGAGCTTTACCGCTGGCATAACCAACGCGACCACGACCATCTCCCACAACAACCAGGGCAGAAAAACGTAAAGTTTTACCCCCCTTAACAACCTTGGTTACACGACGAACGCTTACCAATTTCTCAACCAGTTGTTGTTCTTCTTTTGAATTTTCATTTGCTAAAGGTCTTGCCATTTTTCAATCCTAAAATTTTAAACCGTGCTCACGAGCACTGTCAGCCAAAGCCTGAATACGACCATGATACAAAAAGCCAGAACGATCAAACACAACGTCAGAAATTCCTTTCTTCGTTGCCCTTTCAGCGATAAGTCGTCCCACCAAAACAGCCGCTTCTTTATTACCTCCCGACTTTAAATCCTTAGCTTCAGCAATCACTGTTGAGGCTGAAACCAAAGTCTCAGATTTAACATCGTCAATAATTTGAGCATAAATATGCTTATTTGTTCTGTGAACAGACAATCTTAACTTGCCATCCGAGATCTTACGAATCTTTGTTCGTTGACGTTTTTTTCTTCTATGGCGCAATTGTGAAGACGATATCATTTTACTTTTTCTTCCCTTCTTTCCGCACAACAAATTCATTCTGACGAATCATACCCTTACCTTTATAAGGTTCTGGAGGACGATGATTGCGCAAAACAGCAGCGATCTGACCAACCTTTTGCTTGGAAGCTCCCGTAATAGCGATAGAGGTAGGTTTTTCACACTTAATGGTGATTCCTGATGGAATGTCATAAATAACATCATGACTGAACCCTAATTGCATCGTAAGCGTACTACCAGCCACCGATGCACGATACCCAACTCCAACCAACTCGATATTGACGGTAAAACCGTTCTCCAAACCTTTAATAATATTGGAAAGGTTTCTTTGGGTTGTCCCCCAAAGAGTCCGCACAGCCATGGTACTATTGGTGGGTGTCAATTTGAAACCCTTCTCTGTTTTTTCTAATGTAATGGACTCTGGAAGACTATAATCTTCAGCCCCCATTTTTCCCTTGAAAGAAAGAACCTGACCACTCTGTGACCAGCTTACAGACCCTGGAACAACGATTTCGTTTTTACCAACTCTTGACATCGTAAAATCCTAAAATACTGAACAAATGACTTCGCCACCAACAGAGAGTTTACGCGCCTGAACATCAGACATAACCCCCTGAGAAGTCGACAAAATATTAATGCCCAAGCCATTCGCAACAAGCGATAAATCCTTAATCGATGAATAAACGCGACGACCAGGTTTGGAGACTCTTTGAATCTTTTGGATAACAGGCTGCCTCTCAAGATACTTTAATTCTATACGCAAAAGGGGGTGACCTTTATCATCGTGAGCTCTTGTATAACCCCGAATATATCCTTCGGAAGCCAAAACATCCAAAACACGAACACGTGCCCTAGAATCAGGAGACTCAACAACGGTCATTCCTATTCTCTGGCCATTACGAATTCGGGTTAATAAATCACCAATGGGATCTAGTATTGTCATATTCTCCTACCAACTTGACTTCGTTACACCGGGGATTAAGCCTTGAGATCCAAGTTCCCGCAAAGCAATACGTGACATTTTAAATTTCCTATAAAAGCTACGTGGACGCCCTGTTACCTCGCATCGGTTGCGAATTCTTGTCGCCGATGTATTTCTAGAAAATTGGGCTAACCTATGAACCGCCTCAATACGATCCTCAAAGGAAGAATCCTTATTTTTAATAACTTCTTTCAATCTTGAGCGAGCCTCTGCACGCCCGGAAACAAGACGACGCTTTTTATTGTTGTTTTCAATCGCACTTCTTTTAGCCATTCAATCCTCGCTTAATTAGCAAACGGGAAATTCATTGCCCGCAACAGATGCAAGGCTTCCTCGTCATTCTGGGCACTGGTACACACTGTAACATCCATGCCACGAATTTTATCAACTTTATCATAGTTAATTTCTGGGAAAATAATCTGCTCTTTAATACCTAAAGAATAATTACCTTTGCCATCAAAACTACGCTTGGATAAACCACGAAAATCGCGTACACGAGGCAAGGCGATATTAATAAGGCGATCCAAGAATTCATACATACGATCGCGACGCAAAGTAACCTTAGCACCGATATTCATCCCTTCGCGCAACTTAAAAGCGGCTATGGACTTCTTAGCCTTAGTGGTGACGGGCTTTTGTCCAGCAATAGCTGTCAAGTCATCAATTGCAAATTGCATTTTCTTACTGTCTTGAGCCGCTTCACCAACACTCATATTAATCACCACTTTGGTTATACGAGGCGCTCTGTAAACATTCGAAATCCCCAATTCTTTCATAAGGTTGGGTTTTATTTGCTTTTCAAATTTTTCTTTTAGGGCAGTCATAATACTCTCAAAATCACCTTAGTCTTGCTTCACGACAAAACGTTGCCAGTTTTTTTAAAAAAGCGAACCTTCTGATCATCTTGCTTTTTATAACCCACACGGCCAGGTTTACCTGTTGAAGGATCCACCAAAGCCAAGTTTGAAATATGGATTGGCAAATTTTTCTTCACAGGCCCACCAGGGTTCATAGAAGTAGGCTTTTGATTGCGCGTCACAACATTGACACCTTCAACCACAGCACGAGATTCATCCAAAATAACTTTCGTTATATGGCCACGCTTTCCTTTATCTTTACCTGCGATAACCTGTACCAGATCACCTTTTTTAATCTTAAATTTTGGTTGTGTCATTATAAAACCTCAGGTGCCAGTGAAATAATTTTCATATAACCAGAAGAACGTAACTCTCGGGTCACAGGACCAAAAATACGACTTCCAATCGGCTCGCCTTGCTTATTAATCAAAACAGCAGCGTTTTGATCAAAGGCAATCAAAGAACCATCCACCCTTTTAATCGCCTGTTTTGTTCTTACAATCACAGCGCGGTGAACGTCTCCTTTTTTAACTTTACCACGAGGCATCGCATCTTTAATCGACACCACAATCACATCGCCAACCGAGGCATATCTCCGTTTTGAACCACCCAAAACCTTAATACACATAACCTCTTTAGCACCGGAGTTATCAGCAACATCCAAACGTGTTTCAACCTGTATCATCTGCTAAGCTTTCTTTACTTTCTAATCACTTTAAGCCGACTGATCCACGACAACCCATTTCTTTGTTTTCGAAATAGGGCGTGACTCAATAATACTAACACTATCTCCTGACTTATATTTATTCTCAGGATCGTGAGCCGCATAACGGCTATGACGCTTTATATACTTTTTATAAAGCGGATGCATAACATTTTTTTCAACACGCACAATAACGGTTTTATCACCTTTATCACTGACAACAGTTCCTTGCAATATACGGCGAGGCATATCTTTTCCTTACGCTGATTTAATCTGTTTAAGTTTCGTTTGAATCCGTGCGAAATCACGACGACATTGACGCATCCTGGCCGTACCCGTTAGCTGACCTGTCTTAGCTTGCACTCTAAGATTCAACATTTCTTTCTTCAAATCAAGAGCATGTTGATAAAGCTCAGAAACTGTTTTATTGGCTAAATCTTGAAATTTCACTGTCGTCACCACTCTATATTGTACGTTTTACAAACCTTGTTTCAATAGGCAATTTGGCCGCAGCCAAAGCAAAAGCTTTTTCAGCCACATCTGCCGCAACACCATCCAGCTCGAACATGATACGACCTGGCTTCACACGACAGACCCAAAATTCAGGAGATCCCTTACCACTACCCATACGAACTTCGGCAGGCTTTCTGGATACCGGAACATCCGGAAATATCCGAATCCAAACACGTCCCACGCGACGGATATGACGCGTAATAGCACGACGAGCAGCTTCAATCTGCCGAGCGGTAATACGGGCAGGCTCAACAGCCTTTAATCCATAACTACCAAAACTGACAGATGTACCAGACTTGGCCATCCCATGAATACGGCCTTTAAAAGCCTTTCTATATTTTGTTTTTTTAGGTGATAACATAATAGCCTCGAAAAATCTAGCGATTTAAAACGTATTCACTGGTTTTTTTATCCTGAGCCATAGGATCATGCTCTTTGATCTCACCTTTGTAAACCCACACTTTAATGCCACAGGTTCCATAGGTTGTTTTAGCAACACCAACCCCATAATCAATATCAGAACGCAAAGTATGCAAAGGAACACGCCCTTCACGATACCATTCCATACGTGCAATCTCTGCCCCGCCTAAACGACCAGAACAATTTACACGTATTCCTAAAGCCCCCAAACGCATGGCGGATTGCATAGCGCGCTTCATGGCACGACGGAAAGAAACACGGCGTTCAATTTGCTGAGCAATTCCCTCCGCAATTAAGCGAGCATCCAGCTCTGGCTTACGAACCTCAACAATATTAATACCAACATCAGCGTTGGTCATGGCAGATAATTTCTTTTTCAGCTTTTCAATATCCGCACCCTTTTTACCAATCAAAACTCCAGGACGGGCCGTATAAATACTAAGGCGGGCTTTCTTAGCCGAACGTTCAATCAGAACTTTCGCAACACCAGCCTGTGTCAGAGTTTTGGTAACATAATCACGAATAGCCAAATCTTGATGTAGCAAAGTGGCATAATCTCGGCCTGCGAACCACCGGGAATCCCATGTTTTGTTAATACCAAGACGCAGTCCGATAGGGTTTACTTTTTGACCCATAATACTTAAACCTCTTTTTCCGCAACTTTAATACTAAGATGACTAAAAACCTTATGAATTGACCCTGCACGCCCCTTGGCACGAGCCTGGAATCTTTTCATTTTAATGCCTGGCGTAACATACGCCTCATGAATATACAGACGATCAACATCCATTCCATGATTATTTTCAGCATTTGCAATCGCTGATAACAAATTCTTTTTAACGTCTTTTGCTGACCGCTTCTGAGAAAAAGTCAAAAAACTTAAGGCCTTATCAACCTTCATTCCCCGAATCTTAGCCGCCAATAAATTTAATTTACGGGGACTAACACGAATCGATTTTAAAATAGCTTGAGCTGTAATTGTATCCATGATGATCAACCCTTACCGTTTTGCTTTTTTATCAGCACCGTGACCATAATAGGTACGGGTCGGCGCAAACTCACCCAACTTATGCCCTACCATATTTTCGGTAACATAAACAGGTATAAACTTGTGACCATTATGAACACCAAAAGTTACCCCAACAAACTGAGGAATAATGGTTGATCTTCTTGACCATGTTTTTACAATTTCTTTTCTACCCGATGCTAAAACAGTCTCGGCTTTTTTAAGCAGGTAGCGGTCGAAAAAAGGACCTTTCCAGACGGATCTTGGCACTGAACTCTCCGTTATTTACGTCTTCTGATAATCATATTACTTGTACGCTTGTTACGGCGCGTCTTCTTACCTTTTGTAGCAATACCCCAAGGAGTGACCGGATGACGCCCCCCAGAAGTTTTTCCTTCACCACCACCATGCGGGTGATCAATCGGGTTCATAGCCACACCACGTACTGTAGGACGAACCCCTAACCAGCGCATGCGACCCGCCTTACCATAAGAGCGGTTTTGATGATCAGGATTAGAAACAGACCCTACAGTAGCACGGCATTCGCCCTTTAACAAACGAACCTCACCCGAGGACATCTTAACAATAATATGGCCTGAATCACGTCCCATAATTTGCATGTAAGAACCGGCAGAACGGGCCAATTGCCCACCTTTACCAATTTTGATCTCAACATTGTGAACAATGGTTCCCAAAGGAATGTTCTTCAACATCATGTTATTCCCAGGTTTAATATCCGCTTTTTCCGAGGAAATTACCTGATCGCCCACTTGCAAACGTTGGGGAGCCAAAATATAACTGTACTCTCCATCTTGATACTTAATCAAAGCGATAAAAGCTGTACGATTAGGATCGTATTCGATTCTCTCCACGACAGCGGAAACATCATATTTATTGCGCCTAAAATCAACAAGGCGATACCGGCGTTTATGGCCGCCACCTTTATGCCATGTTGTGATCCGCCCAAGATTATTATGACCACTCTTTTCGCTAATACCCACCGTCAATGCTTTAAAAGGTTTACCCTTCCACAAACCACTTCGGTCAATATTGACAAGCTGTCTTTGAGAAGCTGTCGATGCTTTATATTTTTTCAAAGCCATGAATTAAACTCCGGTTGTGATATCAAGTTTTTGTCCTTCTTCAAGACAAACCATTGCTTTTTTTACATCAGACCGAAACCCGCGACGACCTTTAAAAACTTTCTGCTTTCCTTTTCTGATTAACGTATTCACAGAACGAACTTTAACCTTGAACAAATTTTCTACAGCCTGCTTAATTTCGGTCTTGGTTGCCGTCAGATCAACCTCAAAAAAGTACTGAGACTTCTCAGTCAAAAGGTTAGACTTCTCGGTCATAAGCGGATAACGGATTACATCGTAATCGCGGAATTGTATCTTCTGACTTTTCTTCATTTTAATCTTGCTTCCAAACTTTTTACAGCTGCTACTGACAAAACTAATTTGTCTCTACGCAAAATGTCATAAACATTCGCACCAATTTGAGGCAGAACATCAAAGCCAACCACATTAGAAACAGCTTTTTTCAAATTAGAATTTACCTGATCCCCATCAATCATCAGGGCACTTGCACCCTTCAAGTAGCCAAAATTCTCCAGGGCTAATTTAGTTTTGGGTGATTCTAGTGACAAATCATCCACAACAAAAAGATCACCACTTTGGGCTTTAGCCGACAAGGCCATCTTTAAACCAAGCTTACGGACTTTCTTTTGTAAATCATGACCATGATCACGAACAACAGGACCAAAAATGATTCCACCACCACGGAATTGAGCACCACGGCGACTGCCATGACGCGCTCCCCCTGTTCCCTTTTGGCGATACATCTTTTTTGTTGTACCGCTTACATCACCAATTTCTTTGGTTTTGTGGGTCCCAGCTTGACGTCTTGCAAGCTGCCACGTTACCACGCGGGACAAGATGTCTTGACGTGGTTCTAAACCAAAAACGGCATCATCAAGTTCGATCTCAGCCTTTGTTTTTTTATCTTTTGCAACAACACTTATTTTCATTTTTTAAACCACACGATAATCAGCTTGCCGATTTTTTCTTAATCGCATCACGTACGTACACGATACTGCTTTTAGCCCCAGGTATACTTCCTTTAATAAAAAGCAATCCGCGTTCTGCATCAACAGCTTGAATGCTTAGGTTTAACTTTGTTACACGTCTTGCCCCCATATGTCCAGCCATTTTTTTATTTTTGAAAACTTTTCCAGGGTCTTGACGATTTCCAGTGGAACCATGACTACGGTGAGAGACAGAAACACCGTGAGAAGCACGCAAACCACCAAAATTGTGACGCTTCATACCCCCTGCAAACCCCTTACCAATACTGATACCTGTAATATCAACATATTGGTTGGGCAAAAAGTGAGAAACGTCAATCTTCTGACCAACGTCCAACAAATGAGCTTCACCCACACGAAACTCTTTTAAGTATTTACAAGGCTCGATCTCTTTCTTTGCAAAATAGCCACGCAAAGGCTTGTTCAGCTTATTAGCCGCCACAGGCTTGCATCCTATTTGAACTGCATTGTATCCATCCACAGCCTCTTTTTTCTGCGCAATGACCGTGCAAGGATCCACTTTCAACACGGTAACGGGAATCTGCGCCCCACTTTCGGTAAAGATTTGCGTCATCCCAATTTTTTCTGCAATTAATCCGGTTCTCATTTTTTATAAGGTCCTACAATTTAATTTCCACATCTACACCAGAAGCCAAATCCAGCTTCATCAACGCATCCACCGTTTGAGGCAACCAATCAAAAATATCAATCAGTCTTTTATGCGTACGAATTTCAAACTGTTCGCGGGATTTCTTATCAATATGAGGCGAACGGTTGACCGTATATTTCTGAATACGTGTCGGCATGGGGATGGGCCCTCGAACTTGGGCCCCCGTACGCTTTGCTGTATTGACAATTTCCTTAACAGATTGATCCAACAGACGATGATCATACGCCTGTAATTTAATTCTAATGTTTTGGCCTTCCATCTTGATCATCCTCTTTTATTATTTTACGATTTGGGAGACGACACCGGCCCCGACGGTACGGCCGCCTTCACGAATGGCAAAACGCAATCCCTCATCCATCGCAATCGGAGCAATCAACTCAACCGTCATCGCAATGTTATCACCCGGCATCACCATCTCAACACCGCTCGGCAAACTCACCGTCCCCGTCACGTCCGTCGTCCGAAAATAAAACTGAGGGCGATAATTCGTGAAAAACGGCGTATGACGGCCCCCTTCCTCTTTCGTCAATATATAAGCTTCCGCCTTAAACTGAGTATGCGGTGTAATCGTACCCGGCGCCGCCAAAACTTGACCACGCTCCACATCCTCTCGCTTCGTACCACGCAACAAAGCTCCAATGTTGTCACCAGCCTCACCCTGATCCAACAACTTACGAAACATCTCAACACCCGTCACCGTCGTCTTCGTCGTCGCACGTATCCCAACAATCTCAGCCTCTTCACCAACCTTAATCACTCCACGCTCAACTCGACCCGTCACAACCGTACCCCGACCCGATATCGAAAACACATCCTCAATCGGCATCAAAAACGGACGATCCTTCGCACGCTCAGGTTGCGGTATCGTCTCATCCACAGCTTCCATCAACTTCAAAATCGCATCACGACCCATCTCAGGATTCCGATCCTCCAACGCACACAACGCCGAACCCCGTATCACAGGAATCGTATCCCCAGGAAAACCATAACTCGACAACAATTCACGAACCTCAAGCTCCACCAAATCCGCCAGCTCCGAATCGTCCACCATATCTATCTTATTCATAAACACAACCAACGCCGGTACCCCAACCTGACGCGCTAACAAAATATGCTCCCGAGTCTGAGGCATCGGACCATCCGCCGCCGATACCACCAATATCGCACCGTCCATCTGCGCCGCCCCCGTAATCATGTTCTTCACATAGTCCGCGTGACCAGGACAATCAACGTGCGCATAGTGACGCTTATCCGTCTCATACTCAACGTGCGCCGTCGAAATCGTAATACCTCGCGCCTTCTCCTCAGGCGCCTTATCAATCTGATCGTACGCCATAAAATTCGCCTTCCCGCTCTCAGCCAAAACTTTCGTAATCGCCGCCGTCAAACTCGTCTTACCATGGTCCACGTGACCAATCGTTCCTATGTTGCAATGCGGCTTAACCCGCTCATACTTCGCCTTCGACATACTGTTCCGCCCCTATGAATGATGTGGGTATTTTGTTTTGTGACACCCGTTGAAATTAACAATTTACTTTAAGTTTGGAGCGGGTGATGGGAATCGAACCCACATAGCCAGCTTGGAAGGCTGGAGCTTTACCACTAAGCTACACCCGCATATCTTGGTGGAAGGAGTAGGATTCGAACCTACGTAGACATACGTCGGCAGATTTACAGTCTGAACTACTACCAATCACCTAGAACTAGTATATACCTCGAAAAACTAACCTACGCAAGAGTTTCGAAGTGTTTTTTTAAATTTCATTCTCCTTAATTCTTCTAGAAAGTTGCTTTTATAACAGATTAAATGGTAGAACTATGGTAAATTTTACCAGAAGACTTTAAACTGTGCCAAAATTAACTAAAGCGATCATAGATTATAGCTCTCCAAAAGAAAAGAATTATATCATCTGGGATACGGAGATCAAAGGGTTTGGGTGTCAGATTTTAAAAAGTGGAAGCAAAAAAACATACGTCTTTTATTATTGGTCACCTCTTACCAAAAAGAAGGGATATATCAAAATTGGCTGCCACGGAAACATTACTGTTGATTTTGCCAGGAATGCAGCCAAGAAGCTAGCTGCTACTGTTGCCTCAGGCATTGATCCAAAAAAAGAGAAAGAAGAGAAAATACTAGAAGAAAAACAGTCCATCCTTTTTTCTGATTTCTTTGATGTCTTCAAAAACAAACATATCCTTGTTGCTTACAAGGACAAAGGAAGGAATAATGTAAATTATACTAAAACTCACATTCTTCCTTTTTTTGGTCAAAAAAGATTAGACGCTATTACTTCTAAAGACATTCGAGATTTTCTTGACTCAATGGCTCATATAACCACCACAGCCAATCGCTGTTTTGCTTTGTTAAGCATGGCTTTCAAAAAAGCGGAAGATTGGGGATATTTACCCCCTCGAAACAATCCTTGCACAGGAGTGAACAAATATAAGGAAAACAAGAAACAACGCTTTTTAAATGACACTGAACTGAAAAGACTTGAAGATTCATTAATACAGCAGCTTAAAGAACAATCTTCCTCTTACTGTACTGTTAATGCAATTTTCCTAGCATTATATACAGGTTGTAGAATCGGAGAAATTTTGAACCTAAAATGGGAAAATGTTCATATAAAAGATCGTTATATTCATTTGCCAGATACGAAGACTGGAGAAGGCGCTCGCCCCTTAAATCAAAAAGCTATTGATCTACTAAGTTCCATGATTCGTAAGGAAGATAATCCTTATGTTTTTTATGGTAAAATCCCTAATCAGCCAATTAGTGAAGTCAAAGCAGCTTGGAAGACCATTTTAAAGAGGGCTGGCATTAAAGACTTCCGTATTCACGATCTCCGTCATTCTTTTGCCAGCTTTGCCTTAAAGAAGGGTGTGCCCCTTGTTCATGTCTCCAAACTCCTAGGTCATCGCAATATTGCCACCACCATGCGC
>JAJZHT010000007.1 GCA_021804455.1 Pseudomonadota bacterium
AACCTCTAAAGGTGCAACAGTTCCTAAACATAAGGTTCAGGTAAAAAAAGCTGAATCGCAAAAGATTGTTGTGAAGGAAGACCTCATAAAACCTGAATTTCCAGGGAGTGTTGGAATTCCAGAAATCGAGGTTTTTGCCAAACAAGCCATTCTTGTGGATGATCAAACAGGGACTGTTCTGATGCAAAAGAACGCTGATGAATTGATGCATCCTTCCTCCATGACAAAAATTATGACCGCTTACTTGGTTGTTAAAAAGATCAAAGAAGGAGTCGTCCAACCCGATACGGTTTTGACCGTAGGGAAGGAGGCCTGGAGAACAGAAGGTTCTTCTATGTTTTTAAACCTTAATGATCAAGTTTCGGTTAAAGACCTACTAAAAGGGGTGATCATTCAATCGGGCAATGATGCCAGTATTGTTCTGGCTCATGGTCTGAGCGGTTCAGAGTCTGTTTTTGCCGAAGAAATGACAAGATTGGCTCATGAAATGGGGGCGATCCATACAACCTTTAAAAACGCAACAGGTTTGCCTCAACCTGATCATCTGACCACCGCCCGTGATCTGATTATTATTTCTCAACATGCTATCCATGACCATCCAGACTACTATTCGTTGTACCAAGAGAAAACCCTTACTTATGGTGGCATTACCCAAGGAAATCGCAATCCTTTATTGTATAAGGATATGGGGTGTGATGGTATTAAAACCGGGCATAGTGAGGCCGGTGGATATGGTATGGCCGCATCCTGTATTCACCAAGATCAGCGCTTTTTATTGGTGATCAATGGGTTGTCTTCTATGCAAGCACGGGCTGATGAGGCCACCAGGATTATGACATGGGCACTAAAAACCTTTTATCATCAAAAGATTTTTAGTGCCCAACAGTTGATTGATCAGATACCTGTTTGGTATGGGCATGAGAATTATCTTCCCATAACCGTGGGAAAAGATGCACTTGTTGTTTTACCCAGGTTGGGTTGTAAAGATTTAAAAGTCAAACTGAGTTACGATTCGCCGATGGCTTCCCCTATTGAAAAGGGGACCGTTGTTGGGAAAATTATGGTGACTTCTGCTGTTCTTCCTCATCCAGTAGAATTTCCTCTGGTTGCCGCTATTTCCATCGCCAAAGCCAGCTTTTTCAAGCGTTTAAAAGATTCTTTTACTTACCTTTTGTGGGGGATCCCTCAAGAAGGCAGCTTAACTTGTGGTCCAAAAGGATCCTAAATGAGAATGTCTTTACCGAGAGTTTTGTTGCTGTGGTGGTGTCTGTGTTTCAACACAAACCTTCAGGCTGGGGAAAACCCTTGGGTAGAGATGATTCCCACGTTTCCCCTGAGTGGTGGGAAAAATGATTCCCTTGTTCCTTATGGCTATTACTCTGACAATAGAAATTGTATAGGAAATATTCTCAACAATTGTGATGTTTATCGTTCTTTTGCATCCGGTCTGTTATGGGGCGAACCTCAATTGAACAAAATTCATAAGATATACAATGAAGGCACTTTTAGCACCTACGATCCTTTAAAAACAACATGTTGTTGGTTTTATATTGTGGAAGGCCAGCCCGTTGGATTGATTGGTTTTCAGCCTGATTTTATTTTGAATCCGCCGTTACCCGAGATCTTTTTTGCTTTGAAAGATTCAGGGCAAGGAAAAGGTTTACTGAAAGAAGGCCTTGAGAGAATTTTGCCATGGTTTGATCGGAAAACATCAAGAAATGTTTCTTTAAGGTTTCCTCTTTGTTTGAATTATGCAGCCTCGCCCAGTCTTTTGCAAACTTTTGGCTTTTTACCCTGTGTTACGGCTCAGCAAGAACCCTTTTCCATTTGCAAAGGAAATATAACGTATAAAATTTATCTAAGGCCCCATGCTCTTATAGATAGGTAGAAAATCATGACAAAGATTCTTTATGATCGTGATGGATTGATCAATCAATATAAGGTCTTTATTTTTGACCTTTGGGGAGTTTTACACAATGGTCAAGAGCCCTTTGTGACAACCATCGAATGTTTAAAGTCTCTTAAGGTCCAGAATAAACCGGCATTTTTATTATCAAACAGCCCCCGTTTGATAGAACCAACGGTTCAACGTCTGGAAAAAATGGGGATTGATAAAAATCTCTATCAGGGGATTTACACATCGGGATGGGATTGCCATCTGAATTTACGGGATCGAACCGAACCCTTTTATCAAATATTGGGAGAGACCCTTTACCATATGGGGCCCTATACCTATGAACCCATTTTTAAAACTTTGGATTACAAACCGATATCCAATCCAGAACAAGCTGATTTTATTTTAATCAGTGGTGCCGTTGAGGGAATGGAAACTTTGGATGACTACACTCCCTTTTTACATAAGGGTTTGGAACGAAATTTACCTTTAATTTGTGCTAATGCCGATAAACAAGCCATTTTTGGCAAAGAACCTGTTTTATGTGCGGGTTTAATGGCAGAATACTACCATAATCAAGGCGGAAACGTTTATATCCATGGAAAGCCGAGCCCCGTTGGCTATCAGCGCATCCACCAAATGGCCGAAACAACCCTTCGGCAAGAATTTTCTAAGTCAGAAATATTAATGATAGGCGATTCTTTGGCGACCGACATCAAGGGGGCCAATACCTATGGAATTGATAGTTTGATGCTGTTAACAGGAGTCCATGGAGCCGAGCTACAACCCTGGTGGAATAACCCGTTAGATTTTGAAAAAAAACTGAAGTATTTGACCCAGGTTTATCAGTCTCAGCCAACCTATGTTATGGAACATTTGTAAACGATACCAGCCTTCCGCTTCTTGATCGGCATAGCGATGTCCCCATCTAGGCCTTGCAAAACTTAATTTTTATTTCGAAGGGATGCCTTGACTGTAAGAGAACCGTGGTTTATTGAAAACAAAAGATTGACAGGAATGAGGTATAAACGGCATATTTTACCAATGTAATTTTGATGCTTCTTTAAACAAAACCTTAAACCTGTGGAAAAAACATTGTTTTCATGATTATGTATTCCTCTAGTTCTCGCCCTCAGCCAACGACCATTAGTTTCATGCCCCCTAAAACCATTGTTTTGGTCGGTTTGATGGGCTCTGGAAAGACAAGCATTGGGCGTCGTCTTTCCAAACGTTTAGAGCTTCCTTTTTATGATTCCGATCATGAGGTTGAGGCTGCTGCTGGCTGCCCCATTAAAGAGATTTTGTCTGTTTTTGGCGAAGAAGCTTTTTTGAGTGGTGAGCACCGGGTTATTACTCGCTTGTTAGACCAACCGACCCATGTCTTAGCAACCGGTGGAGGGTCATTAACCAACCCCAATACTCAACAACTTATCAAAGAAAAGGCTATTTCCGTTTGGTTAAAAGCGGATTTGGAGACTCTTGTTGCGAGGGTTTCTCGTCGAACGGACCGTCCTATGTTGACGGAAGGGAATCAACGAGAAGTTCTTGAAAACCTTATTAATGAGCGTTATCCCATTTATCAAAATGCTGACATTCATGTTGAAACTTTTGATGAACCAACGAATGTAACCGTTGATCGTGTGATTCAGGAAATGAGCGAGTATGTTCGTGTTCATTATCCTCACCATTATGTCTTAAAATCGGTATAGATTTTGTTCTATTCACAGTGGGTCTTTCTAAAAATAATTCCAAAATTAACAATTGTTTAAGAGATAAAGAGTTATTATGAAAAATAACCTAGGTAGTGAACCCTTTTCTTCCCAACATACGAAAGGGAAACAAGCTGTCTTATGTGTGACAGTCTTGACGGTGGTGGGTTTAGCCCCCCTCCCTGTTAAGGGAGGCAAGGGGCGGGGGGTGGTAAAAAAATAAGTTAACGTTTCGTTAATCTTGGTTAAGAAAAAGTTAACGGATAGATTTTCTTAAAAACACGCCCAGAGTCTTAATTTCCACGAAACATGAGAAGAATCAAAGCTTTTGCCATACTTCTTTCGTTCTTCTGTAAAAAACAAACCTATTAAACTTAAAATGAGGATAGAATGATCATTGGTATTCCAAAAGAAATCAAAAACCATGAATATCGTGTCGGATTAACTCCCGCTTCTGTACGTGAACTCGTCTGTTTAGGACACCAAGTTTTTATAGAAAGCGAGGCAGGATCTGGGGTTGGCTTCAGTAATGAACTGTACCAAGAAGCAGGGGCTATCCTTGTGCCAACGGCGGCTGAGGTTTTTGCCAAGGCTGAATTGATTGTTAAGGTTAAAGAACCTCAACCCCAAGAATGTAAAATGTTGCGCTCTGATCAGGTGCTTTTCACCTACTTACACCTTGCCCCCGACCCTGAACAAGCTCAAGGTTTGATAGATTCAGGTTGTATTGCTATTGCTTATGAGACGGTTACTGATAACCGAGGGGGGCTTCCCCTTTTAGCGCCGATGAGTGAAGTCGCGGGGCGTATGTCAATACAGGTAGGGGCTTGCATGTTGGAAAAGGGCCATGGAGGCGCCGGTGTTTTGTTAGGCGGCGTTGCCGGAGTTGAACCGGCCAAAGTTGTTGTTTTGGGCGGCGGCGTCGTCGGCGCCAATGCAGCCCGCATTGCTGTTGGTATGGGGGCTGACGTTACGGTAATTGATAAAAATCCCCACCGTCTTAACGAGCTGGATTGGCAGTTCGCGGGTCGTTTAAAAACAGTTTTTTCTACCGCTGAACGGGTTGAACACCTTGTAACGCATGCGGATCTTGTTGTTGGGGCTGTTTTGGTTGTGGGGGCCGCTGCTCCGCGTCTTGTTACGCGCGCTATGCTTCAAAAAATGCGTCCTGGTTCTGTTTTAGTCGATGTTGCGATTGATCAAGGAGGCTGTTTTGAGACCAGTC
Source organism: Pseudomonadota bacterium (assembly GCA_021804455.1). Classification (GTDB taxonomy): domain Bacteria; phylum Pseudomonadota; class Alphaproteobacteria; order Paracaedibacterales; family CAIULA01; genus Finniella. The sequence goes on from JAJZHT010000007.1 coordinate 4,829, forward strand.
GCCCTACTACACATGCTCAACCTAGTTATGTTGTCGACGGAATCATTCATTATTGCGTTACCAATATGCCCGGCGCTGTAGCCAGAACCTCAACCTTAGCTTTAAATAACGCAACGTTGCCTTTTGTTTTGGCTCTTGCTCAAAAAGGACATCAAAAAGCCCTGCAAGAAGATAGCCACCTTTTGAATGGTCTGAATGTCTATAGAGGACATATTACCCATCACGCTGTAGCGCGAGCTTTAAATCTGGCCTATCAAAATCCTAAAGAGCTTTTTGCCCATTAATGAAGATCTTGTAAAGGCCAACGTGGCAGGGGAGAGGCTTCTAAAGAACTGTGTTCTCCCCTTTTTAAACGCTCTAGGCCTACCCACGCGATCATAGCGGCATTATCTGTGCATAAAGACAGAGGAGGCGCGATAAATTCCAAATGATACTGTTTGCATAAAGATTGTAAGGACTGGCGCAAAGCTTGATTGGCGGCCACTCCGCCTGCTACCACAAAATGTTTAACAGGTTGGGACAAAGCTTTGAGAGCCTGGGTTGAGCGTTCTGTTAAGCTGCTTACCATGGCTTTTTGAAAACAAGCGGCGATATCTTTTTTATCTTGCTCCTCAAGGGAAGGAAGGTTTTTTACCAGCGTACGGACCGCTGTTTTTAATCCTGAAAAGGAAAGGTTACAACCGGCTCTTCCTTTAAGGGGGATGGGAAAAACAAAACGATCGGGATCACCTTTATCCGCCATCTTTTCAATAGAGGGTCCCCCTGGATACTCCAGCCCCAATAACTGGGCAACTTTGTCAAAAGCCTCTCCCGCAGCATCATCCATTGTGGTTCCTAACAAGCGGTATCGCCCTAGATCTTCAACCTCTAAAAATTGACAATGTCCCCCCGAGACCAATAACAACACATAAGGAAATTCAAGTTTATGACTAAGACGGGGGGTTAAGGCATGTCCCTCCAAATGATTGATAGCAAGAAAAGGTTTGTTGAGACTTAAAGCTAAGGCTTTTGCTGCCATAAGTCCTACCAGAACACCTCCTATCAAACCGGGACCTGCTGTTGCCGCGATCGCATCAACATCGTTTAAAAAAAGGCCAGCCTCTGAAACAGCTTGTCTTATCGTTGGCAGTAAGAATTTTAAATGAGCACGAGCTGCCAATTCCGGAACCACTCCCCCATAGTCTTGATGCTGGGCAATTTGGGAAAAAATACAATTTGATAAAATACGACACGATGGATTCGGATGATCCTGCACCACAGCCGCTGCTGTTTCGTCACAACTGGTTTCAATGCCTAAAATTCTCAATTTTAGAATCTCTTGAGCCGGTGAAGAGTTTCCTCTTTGCCCAGAACTTCCATAATTTCAAACAAACTGGGAGAAACAGTTCGTCCCGTTAGGGCCACTCTTAGAGCCTGAGCCAGGACACTAAGCTTAATATTGAGTTGGGTTGTGATCTCTCGCATGGTTTGTTCAACCGTTTCAGCACAGAAAGGGTCTAAAGATTCAAAGGATTCTATGGCACGATGGATGTAAACCCTGTTTTCAGGGGTGACTAAAGCTAAAGCTTTTTCATCAAAAGCCTGAACCTCAAAGTAGAATAGGCAATTTTCAGCCAACTCTAGCAATGTTTTAGCACGTTCTTTCAGTCCGGGCATTCCCAAAAGAAGCCTTTGCTCAAGGATGGGTGTTAATATCCACCCTTTTTGTTCAAGCCATGGCTTGAGAAGAGTTAGCAAACGATGAGGATCGCTGTTTTTTAAATAATAGGCGTTCAAATGGGTCAGTTTTTGCAGATCAAGGCGCGCCGGAGAACGACCGATGGATTCCAAATTAAACCAAGAGATGGCTTGATCATCGCTGATCATCTCATCGTCCCCATGACTCCAGCCCAGACGTAATAAATAATTACGCATGGCTTCTGGCAGAAATCCCATATCACGGTAACTTTCTGCTCCTAAGGCTCCATGTCGTTTGGAAAGTTTGGTACCATCAGGGCCATGGATTAAAGGAATATGGGCAAATTCCGGAACTTTCCACCCACACGCCTGATAAAGATGAAGTTGGCGAAAAGCATTAGTCAAATGATCATCGCCCCTAATAATGTGCGTAATTCCCATATCGTGGTCATCCACAACCACAGACAACATATAGGTAGGCGTGCCGTCAGCCCGCAACAGAACCATATCATCCAACTGACTGTTATCCAAGCGTACAAGGCCCTGAACATGATCATGGATGACAGTCTCGCCCGTTTGAGGGGCTTTAAAACGAACCACCGGAGAGACGCCAACTGGAGCCTTGCTGGGGTCTTGATTACGCCATCGACCATCATAACGGGGCGGTAACCCCGCCGCACGAGCCTGTTCTCGCATCTGCTCTAGTTCTTCAGGGGAACAGTAACAGTAATAAGCCTTGCCTTCTGCAAGCAATTGTCTTGCTACTTGGGCATGACGATCAGCACGAGCAAACTGAAAGACGGGCTCTTCATCCCATCTTAAGCCCAACCATTCTAAGCTTTCAAAAATGGCCTGAACAGCCTGGGGCGTAGAACGCGCCCGATCGGTGTCTTCAATCCTTAAAAGAAATTTTCCTTGGTGATGCCTGGCAAAAAGCCAATTGAATAAAGCCGTTCGTGCACCGCCAATGTGTAAATATCCCGTGGGAGAAGGAGCAAAACGAACAACAACGGACATAAACTTATAATCCTATTTGCAATCGCTCGATCAGCTGTTGAACAGTAGGAATAAAACCATTCGCATAAAACGGATCTTGGGCAAAACGATAGGCCTGATGCCCAGCAAACATCAATTGGTTTTCCACATCGTCTGTATGACTGACAGCTTGCAATGTTTTTTGAATACAATAAGAACGAGGATCCGCTTTTTTGCCTGTGGTTCCTTCTTCGTTTTGTGCCCAATTACTGAAATGGCATGCAGATAAACAACCCATGCAGTTAATCTGGTCCCTTAAAATTTCGTTTTCTTGTTCAGGGGTTACAAAAATAATTGTAGAATCAGGGGTTCTCATGGATTGCGTATATCCTTGCGCAATCCATCCTTCAGCCCATTCTTTTTCATGTTGGGTCACATACACCAAACGTCCACGGGCGCCTACAGGAAATGCTTCGGTGTGCTCACCCACGGGTGAAACGCTGTAAGCAATCTGACGCTGGGAGCGTTCGTTAAGTTCTTGTAAAAAGTGGTTTCGAACAGCGGAAGAATAAAATCCCGTGGGACTGAACCGGTTCAAGCTAATATCCCCTTCTTTTAGGGTTAGCAGTTTCCTTTTCCAGGCCTGAGAAATGGGGCTTTCCTGCGTAAGAAGAGGACGGGTTCCAAACTGAAAGGCTACAGGCCCCAAGTCGGGATTATCAATCCAATCTTGCCATTCATGAAGAGCCCACACTCCCCCTGCCATAAAAATAGGAATTTCTTCTAACCCACATTCTCTCATCGCCTGACGTAATTCAAGGACGCGAGGTAAAGGAGATTGAGGTTTGAGGGGGTCTTCGCTGTTGGAAAGACCGTTGTGTCCTCCTGCTAACCAAGGATCTTCATAAACAACGCCTCCTAGGGCGTCAGGAAAGCGACTATAAGCTCGTTTCCAAAGGATTCGAAAAGCCCGTGCGGAAGAAACAATCGGATAATAATAGACGCCATAATGAACGCAAATCTCGGCCAATTTAAAGGGCATCCCTGCACCGCAGGTTACCCCGTGTACCAAACCTTGGACTTGAGATAAGACACCATGAAGAATGGGTTCAACAGCGCCCATTTCCCATAAAACATTCATATGAATACGGCCTTGGCCATTGGAACGTTCATAGGCAATACGTGCCTGGGTGATCCCACCCTGGATCGACATCTTAATCAACTCGTCATGGCGTTCTCGGCGGGTTTTCCCTTTATAAACAAAGGGAATTAAATGTCCCTGCTCGTCATAAGAATCAGCATTAACAGCTGAAAATGTACCAACTCCGCCTTGAGCTGCCCAAGCTCCCGAGCTTTCCCCATTGGACACAGAAATTCCTTTCCCTCCTTCAACAAGGGGTAAAACCTCTTTTCCAGATATGATCAGCGGGCGTAAAGGCTTCATTAAGGATAATCCTGTGATAAAAGTCTATATATGATTGCACCTTGTTGTAACCCCTATTAAGCTTAAGATCAAGTAGTTGAGCTACGAAATTTTAAAAAGACCCTATCCTTTTATCATGGAATAGCGTTAAAAATAAGAAATTTGTTTTTTGAAAATAAGCCATGCTGAATAAAAAAAATATCGTTATTGTTGGGGCGGGTGCTTGGGGAACAGCTCTTTCTTTGGCTATGTCTCGAACAGGCCATTGCATAACATTAATGCCCCAAACTCAAGAACACGAACACGAATTAAAAACTTACCGTGAAAATAAAACTTATTTTCCTAATATTTCACTTGATCCTCAGGTTCAAATCACTATCGATGCTAAGGTTTTTAAAACAGCCGATGTCGTGTTATGGGTGATCCCAGCCCAATATACGTATGACTATCTGAATAAAATCAGGGCTTATATCCCGTTAACCGTTCCTATCGTTATTTGTTCTAAAGGGATTGATTGTACACAAAAGCCTGTGAGTGCTGAGTCTTTGTTAAGCTCAATTATTCGAAAGATACTTCCGAATTCATTGGCGGTTCTATCAGGGCCTAATTTTGCCGCTGAGATTGCGCAAAATATGCCTGCTGCAGCTACGCTGGCCGCGGATACTTTAAAGTTTGCCCAAACTCTTGCTGATATCTTATCGCAACCCCTTTTTCAACTGGTTCCCAGTGAAGATCTTATAGGTGTTCAGGTAACAGGTGCTGTTAAGAATGTGTTGGCTATTGCCTGTGGTCTTGTCATAGGTCAGAAATTGGGACAAAATGCGCTTGCTGCTGTTATAACTCAGGGCCTTGCTGAAATTTGTCGTCTTGGGGTCGCCATGGGGGGGAAACCTGATACATTCTCCAGCCTAGCAGGCATAGGAGATTTAATGTTAACCTGCAGTAGCGCCCAATCTCGCAATACAAGTCTGGGCCTGGCTCTGGCCGAAGGGCAAACGTTAACGCAGGTTCTGGCTTCTCGTACTAATGTTACCGAAGGGCTTTATACAGCCCAAGCCATACAGATTCTAGCACACGATTATTCCGTGCCTATGCCGATTTGCAGGGCCGTTTATAATTTGTTGTATGAGGGAGAATCTGTTGATCATACTTTAAAAAGTATTTGTCAGTTTAAGACGTAAAACATCTTATCCGCGTTGTCTTGGAAAGGGATTTTTTTCATTCCATTTATATGGATGAAGGATTTTATTGAGGACCATGTGCGCTTTGGGGATAGAATGAATCTACCCTCTTTGCTTTCCAATCTCAAAACTTTATAGTCAGTGTATCCTGACAATCATTATTTTAGAATTATGACGCGTATTTATCCCTTTCAATCCATTGAAAATAAATGGCAAGAAATTTGGCATCAAAAGAACACTTATGGATTGGATCCTACTGAAAAGAAACCTAAATGCTATGTTTTAGAAATGTTGCCTTATCCTTCGGGACGATTGCACATGGGGCATGTGCGAAATTACGCCATTGGTGATGCTATTGCCCGTTATAAAAGGGCTTGCGGTTACAGTGTTTTACATCCTATGGGATGGGATGCATTTGGATTACCTGCTGAAAACGCCGCCATTCAGAATAAAACCCATCCTTGGGAATGGACGTTCCAAAATATTGCTGAGATGAAAAAACAATTACAAAGGCTTGGTTTTTCTTATGATTGGCAACGCGAAATTACAACCTGTCAGCCCGATTATTATGGTCAAGAACAAAGGATTTTTTTGGAATTTTACCAACGCGGCCTTATGGAGCGTAAAGAATCCTGGGTTAATTGGGACCCTGTGGAAAATTCTGTTTTGGCGAATGAACAGGTTGTGAATGGTCGTGGTTGGCGTTCGGGGGCTGTGGTTGAAAAACGAAAATTGAATCAGTGGTCTATTAAAATTACCCAGTACGCGGACCCATTGCTTAAGGATTTAGAGCATCTTACAGGATGGCCTGAAAAAGTAACCAAAATGCAAGAAAATTGGATTGGTCGATCCCAGGGGGCCCTTGTTCGTTTTAAAATTTTAGGCCGCAAGGATCAAACCTTGGATGTTTTTACCACACGACCAGAAACTTTATTGGGGGCCTCTTTTTGTGCCATAGCTCCGAATCATCCTTTGGCGGAACAGTTAGCGATCCAAAATTCGGATCTTGCGGCTTTTATTGTCGAATGTCAAAAAATGATCACAACAGAGGAAGCGATCAGCACGGTTGAAAAGAAAGGGTTTGATACAGGCCTGAAAGTTATTAATCCCTTTGATTCTTCTAAAACCTTTCCTCTTTATGTTGCTAATTTTGTGTTAATGGACTATGGCACGGGGGCTTTGTTTGGATGCCCCGCTCATGATGTGCGAGACTTTGAATTCGCAACTTTATATCAATTACCTATTCAACCGGTTGTGAAAACAACCGAGGCTTTGCCTTATACAGGGTCGGGTCTCATGATCCATTCTGATTTTTTGAATGATCTTGAGGTGGAGCAAGCCCGAGAAGTTGCGATTCAACGCTTGGAACAAACAAACCAAGGTGAACGGCGAACCACCTATCGGTTGCGGGATTGGTCAGTATCGCGTCAACGTTATTGGGGCTGTCCCATTCCTATCATCCACTGTTCGGAATGTGGGGTTGTGCCCGTCCCTTTACAAGAGTTACCTGTTCTACTGCCTAAGGATGTTTCCTTTGACAAGCCAGGGAATCCTTTGGATCATCACCCCACATGGAAACATGTGGATTGCCCAACCTGTGGTCAGCCAGCACAACGGGAAACCGATACTTTGGATACTTTTTTTGAATCTTCCTGGTATTTCTTGCGTTATATTACCCCCCAATCTTCAAACCCTGTAGAATCCGAGGCGTGTCAGAAATGGCTTCCTGTGGATTGGTATATCGGGGGTGTAGAACATGCTGTCTTGCATTTGTTGTACGCGCGTTTTTTTACCAAAGCTCTTCGTGATTGCGGTTATTTGAGTCTGGGGGAACCGTTTAAAAATCTTATGACTCAGGGAATGGTGTGTCATGAGACTTATCAAGATTCCCAAGGAAAATGGCTTTATCCGGATCAGGTTATTAAAAATGAGCAGGGAAAAAGAGTTCACGTGGAAACAGGGGAAGAGGTGTACGTAGGTCGGTCTGAGAAAATGAGTAAGTCTAAATATAACCTTGTTGATCCTCAAAATATCATCGACAGTTATGGTGCCGACGTCGCACGTTTATTCATCTTGTCAGATACTCCGCCTGAAAGGGACTTTGAATGGAATACCGAGGCTTTGGACGGATCCTGGCGGTATTTAAATCGTGTGTGGCGTTTGGTGCATGAAACCATAGCTTCCTTCCAAAACCAACATCGCGGTGAAACAGATCAACAATTGCAAAAGAAAACTCATCAATATCTTGCGAAATTGACGGAGGCCTATGAGCGTAATGCCTTTAACAAGGCGCTTGCTCTTCATCGGGAATTATGTCGTGAGATTGAGGAGAACGTAAAAAAAACTTCTGTCAACGATGTCAAAGAAGCACTGGAGATTCTTATTCAAACATTATCTCCGATTGCCCCCCACATTAGCCATGAATTATGGCAGGTTTTGCATCCGGAAAGTCAGAATATTTTGTATGACCAGCCTTGGCCGCAGGTAAATGAATGTTTTGCGGCCATGGATGAGGTGACGATCGTGGTTCAAATCAACGGGAAATTAAAGGGGTCTTTCACAGCCCCCAAGGATATGGATCGTGAAGCCTTGGAACAAAAAGCCATGCTTGCGCCTGGTGTTAAGGAAGCTTTGAAAGGAGAAGCCCCTAAAAAAGTGATTGTTGTGCCTAATCGTATTGTCAATTGGGTTGTGGGATGATGAAAATTTATTGGCTTTTGATGGGGTTATTTTTAACGGGGTGTGGTTTCCAACCTTTATACCAACAGCCTTCTGCCGAAAGTGCATCAACCACTTTGCCATTTATTTTAGAAGTTCGTGGTAATAATGATGAAGCTTATGGAACCTATAAATTTAAACAAGAATTAAAGATTTTGCTGGCCGATGTTTCCAGTTCCAACCTGCGTAAAATTACGGTTTCTTTAAATGAGAATTTTGGCGATATTGGCTATGGGGCTGATGCTTCCGTCTTGCGTTCTCAGGGGCAAATGACGGCGACTGTTTGTCTTTATAATGTTAATCATCAAGTCATTTATAAAAATCGTCTGGAAGTTGTTAGTTCTTATAGTACTGACAATGCAGAAGAATTTTCTAATCTGAGCGCTAAGACAGCCACACGAGAGCGGCTAATTGTGTGTTTGGCACAAGATGTCGCCCGTGATATCTATCGTGTTCTGCGGGATAAGAGTTAGTTTAATAGGAAAGTCTTTGAGGGCTAGGCATTATTGCTTAGCCAAGGTTGCCGTCAAAGATTAACGGAATATTAACCTTTGGATTTTATACTTTGAAGTAAGGTTATGAAATTTAAAGGATCTCAATCATGGCAAAAAAGTCAATTTATCTTCAAGTCGTGGTCATTTTTTTGGCCTGGATTCAGTTGGTGAATGCAGATGATGCGTCTTCTCAACCGCAATTGGTTCCGACCTCCCTTGCTGAAATTGTCCCTGGGGAATCCGGGTTAAAAGAGGGGAACCCTCAATGCTTATTGGGATCTCCAGACTGTTATCAAGAAGAACTTAAGAATGCGACAGACCCCTTAAAATCTTTAGAAAAATCTCAAACGCAGGTTGATAAAAAACCACCCCAAGAAATCTTAAGGAATTTTTCTTGGGAAGGAAGCGATTACCTAGAAAAGAATCCCGTTGAGAATCCATTTTACTCGGGTTTGACGGAAGGGGATTTGCCTTAAAAGGGGTTGTAGCAATGGTTCCATTTTCCTTACCCTTTTTTTCCCGTGTACAACCAGGAAAGATTTATCTAGAACCCTTATTAGAAAACTTTAAGGGGTCGTTGAAAGGTTCGAAAGAACCCTTGCAAAAGAATCTTAGAACCTTTCAGATTTATCGTTGGCAACCCTCTGAAAAAGGGGAACAGGCATTACCCCGGTACGATCAGTTTCAGTTGGATACCAATCGGTGTGGTCCGATGGTGTTAGATGCCCTTATCACCATCAAAAGTTATGTTGATACAAGCTTAACGTTCCGTCGCTCTTGCCGAGAAGGGGTTTGTGGTAGTTGTGCTATGAATATTGATGGCGTCAATACTTTGGCTTGTATTCAACCTCTAGCAGAGATTAAAGGGACGATTAAAATTAATCCCTTGCCCCACATGCCAGTTATCAAGGACTTAGTTCCTGATTTGCGCCATGCTTATGATCAATACGCTTCTATAAAGCCGTGGCTACAGTCCGATTTACCTAAAGATTTGAAAAAAGAACAACAGCAAACACCCCAACAACGTGCTCAATTGGAAGGCCTATGGGAATGTATTTTGTGTTTTTGTTGTTCAACAGCCTGTCCCAGCTATTGGTGGAATGGTGATCAATATTTAGGTCCTGCAACGCTTTTGCAAAGCCTCAGATGGATTGAGGATAGTCGCGATCAAGAGCGTTCTAGGCGTTTAAAAGATTTGAATGATGAAATGAAATTATACCGCTGTCATACCATTATGAATTGTGCCAAAACATGTCCTAAGGGGCTGAATCCGGCCAAGGCAATTGCTAAAATTAAAAGTTCTCTTGCAAAAGAGTGACAAATTTTCAGGATTAAAAATTCAGCCATGTTATAAAATTCCTCAAACACTTTTCTGACAGCGTTTATAATCAAGGGACGCTTTAAAGTTTGGAATCAACCTTATGAGTTTCCCTTTCCGTATTATTGACCTAACCCATACATTAACCCCGACGACTCCTTCATGGAATGGGGGTTGTGGTTTTCATCACGAAATTAAATTGGATTATAAGGATTGCGCTACAGACGTTAAATTTCGGGTGCAACAAATTAAAATGCACGCAGGTATTGGAACGCACATCGATGCTCCCTCTCATTGTATACCGAATGGCAAAAGTGTCGCTGATTTAGAGCTTCAAACCTTGATAGCCCCCTGCAGTGTCATCGATGTTTCTAAAGATGCTTGTGAAAGTCTGACGATAGAACCGGGCAGGATTCACGATTTTGAAAAAATCCAGGGTCTTTTACCGGGTGGAAGTTTCGTTATTTTTTATACAGGTTGGGATAAATTCTGGACACACCCCGAGCGTTACCGTAATAACTATCGATTCCCGAGCGTTGGCAAAAAGACAGCAGAACTTCTTTTGGAACGGAGGGTAGTCGGTCTTGGTATTGATACTCTTTCCCCGGATCGACCTGAGGATGGCTTTCCTGTTCAGCGCTTATGGTTGGGAGCGGGTTGCTATATTGTTGAAAACGTTGCGAATGCTTGTGCTCTGCCACCTACAGGATTTTACACGTGTGCTTTGCCCCTTAAAACTCAAGAGGGAACCGAGGCCCCAGTGCGTTTGGTGGGCCTTATACCAAAATAAGGCGTTTTTCTGGCGGGGTGGGGGGGATTCGAACCCCCGATACGCTGTTAACGTATACACGATTTCCAATCGTGCGCCTTCGACCGCTCGGCCACCACCCCTTTTAAAAGAAGAATGTTAAAAGAAATAACATGAAGTGAATAAAGTTGGAAGGTTTTTAAAACAAAACCCTCTGTTTTTCGAAAAACAGAGGGAAAGATGCTTTGAGTTAGGGTGATTTTTCATAACTCTATCAACTTATACCCATAAGAAGATCACACCCTTTTGTCAGTTCAGGAAGGTTGATCCTGCGAGTGTTGCGGACTCTGGAAATGCTCCGCTCCTGGTATTACAACCCTTGGAGAAAAAACCCTAGGAATACTAAAAGACATATATCTAAATTTTCGAATTTCATTATTTGGAGAGGGGTAGGGGGAGCAAGTTTCTTTCATGCGATTCAAAACATCCTCATGGGTAAATTCTGACACAGAGTTTATGGCATTCGGAATCCTTTCAGGCCGTATATCTTCTTTTCTCTCGTTATAGATGGGGATTTCCGAAGCGCCTAAGGGCTGCAAAACAACCTCTATATAGGATTGAATCCAGACTTTCGTCATATAATCTTTTTCTGCAATGCCTAGAAAAAGATTATAATATTTTAAACGATCCTCTTTCTTCAAAATATCCCCTGAATAAATTTTTGCCATATTTTCTTCGAAGTGACGGTCATAAGTGATTCGGGCGTCTTTTGGTGAATCATCTATAAGGTCAAAAAAAACTTGTCCAAAGGTTGTGATACCCTGAAGAAAAGCCAGCCTTTCTTGTGTCTTTGGATCTGGATTGTCTAAACTATAAGCTTTGTAAATCTCAAAGAAATTGGGTAATTCTGATTCTTTGACTTTAACTTTTACACGGCCGTAAAAAACGCAGTAAGTTTGCGATAAAGTTTTGGCAAGGTTACGTTTTTCTTCGTCTGTTAGGGGTGGTAAATCTTGCCTTCCTGCGGTAGTGGCAAAATAAAAGATTTCAGGAGTGCGGACCCCGGCATTCTCAGGCGTTAGATTTTCTGACAATTCTTGAATATAACGCAAGGGAGTTTGAACTG
>JAJZHT010000122.1 GCA_021804455.1 Pseudomonadota bacterium
TTTTAGCGGCTAAAGCCGGTAGTTTGGGTTAAGGCTTATAAAGCAGATTAAAAGCGTAAACGCTAAAACTCCTATATTCGAAAATCATCTTTCTTGTGATGCTTTTCTTGTTGTTCTATAGAACGTTGAACATCTGCACTCTTCACGTTCCCAAAGGTAACCGCAAAATATCCTCGAGCCCAAAGATGCACGAATCCTCTTAATATCCTGGACGATTTTTGAGGTTGTAAAATCGTTTTCTGTTTGGCGCTCAGATGTTGGGACAAAATCGCGTGTATCAGCGCAAACAAGTTGTAGCTTTGATTTTAGGAATTCGGAAAAAGTACGTGGATAATATTTATGACTGCCAATAATAATAGGAACGGGTCCACTACCACAGCTTACAGCCTTCAAACAAAAATTATCTCTCTTAAACTTCAATTATTTTTTGAAGCGATACTTCTGTTACCTATATACCAACCCAAGCCTTTGTTTATAACGCGCCTAACTTCTACATTATATGCACAAAGTATTTTGCAGCCAAAAGAAATCAACACTTTAATCTTAATCCAAAAAGCCCCAAGGTATAAACTCCTCAGGGCTTTTAATCCCCTTAGTTCTTCAAGCACATGCGATTTACAATTATCATAAAGCAGCTTAAAGAAAGAAAATAAAGAGGCATTGGGAGCAACGTTCCATCATGTAGAAATCCCATAAAGAATGTAAAAAGAGAGATCAGGCAATAGTAGAAAAATCCAAATAAGCTGGATGCCGTGCCCATTGCATATTTATAATCCACAAGTGCTAATGCGAGAGCATTACTGGTTGCCATACATATTCCAAAAGCACATCCCATTTGAGAAAGAATAGCAATCGCTATCATTACAGGGGAAGGCAAAGCGGATAAAATATGGTTGATCAAAGCAATAACACTAAAAATCGTTGTCGCAAAAGCAATGACGCAGAGTCCGTAGTCCATGATTTCTTTGGAAGAATATTTATTATGGAGCTTTTTAGAGAATATGCCCCCAAGCATTGTCGATAGTGCAATAACCGTAAAACTTAAGCCATAATGACTTGGCGAAAAGCCCAAGCCCTTGATAAGATAAAAGGATCCTTCGGCAAAATAACTAAAGAGAATCCCATTACATCCGGCAACAATAAGGCCGAAACCTAGCACTTTTTTGTCTAGTAGAAGCTTTTTTTCAATATTCCATATAGAGACCTGTTTGCGGGCGGTATGTGGATGGGTTTCTGGTAACCTTACGTTCACAAGAATCGTTATAATCAATGCAAATACAGTCAGAAAGATAAAAATGTTTCTCCAACCAGATATTTCAGCAATGAGTCCTCCGCATAAAGGTCCGAGTGCTGGAAAGAGTGCAAGGGCGCTACCCGTTGTAGAATATACTCTTCCAAGAGCCGGACCATGAAACGCATCTCTGCAAATTGCTTGGCCAAGCACGCTCCCTATGCTACCACCAAACGCTTGACCTAGGCGACTGATCATTAACATTTCAATTGAATTTGAAAAATAACAGCCAATACAACCTATAATAAAGACTAGTAAACCCGCTATAATACAGGGCTTACGACCTAATTTATCAGAAACTTTGCCCCAAAAGAGGGTACCGAGTGCAAACCCAAAAAGGTAGATTGTGAGTGTATACTCCACCATCGCTTCGCTCGTTCTAAGTGCATGGGCTATATCAGGCAAAGATGGTGTGTAAACAGTTTCAGAGAGTTGTGGGAGCCCCACAATAAGAACAATTAGCCAAATTGTTGGCGCTATTCCTTGGGTAGTTGGCAAGCAAAACACAGTTCCTATAAAGAGGAATAAAGGATACCAGAGAAGATGGTTAGCAAATCTCCATTACGGGCACTTACAGCTATCCTCAGACAGAAATCTATCAACCATCCTTTATCTATCCTAAAGGGACGGTGTGAGCCCTACCTATCTTCCATACCCCGTATCTTACTAAAGTGTTCGTCTCAAGATACAAGGCGAGGGTGTTAACCCTATCCCACCCAACTACATAAAGGAAAACTCTTGACTGTTGCAAAAAAACACCTGTAATAATGGGCGTCACAACGGGTGTTTTTTATAAGGGGGTATGGTGGTTTTACTACGTTTATGTTTGGTTTTACTTTGGGTTCAATCGTGTTCTTGGGCTGTTGATTTTATCAAAAGTCAGGATCAAACGCGCTGTAAAGTTTATGCAGATACGCGCGATGAGAGTAGAGCAAAACCTTTTACGGACAAAATCAATGGCGTTTTAACCCATCACCAAAAGATTCAGTATGATCGCCAAGCCACTGAAAAAGAGAGAGAAACTATTTATAAGGCCATGTTTGGTTCGGTGATTGTACATAAAAATCATCAATATCTTTTTCCTGTTATTATCAACGACCCACGATATCAAAGTCATATCAACGCTTTAAAAATGGTGGATGAGTTGGCCCATGTTTTATGGAACGGAGTATTGGATGGTGATTACATTCACAGTTTTGATCAAATCAAAACCAAACTACGGCTCGCCAAAGCATCTTATCGTATAATGGATCACGAAAAATTACTGACTAAAAATTTTATTCGTTGGTTTTATGAGGCGTTGGAATCCTATCGCCATGAGCTCAATTTTTTCGCTGGTACGGCAACGTTAGAATGGTTTGAAAAAATATCCACAGAATTTTCAAAAGGCGCTGACTTTGAAGAGTCTAATTTGAAGGTGATTTTTGATTCCACAGGTTCACAATTTGGGATCTTTAAGGCCCTTAACAATCCTTCAACCAAGGATGAGGCGCGTAATCGCCAGGTTAAGGCTGAATATATGTCTTGGTTATTGGCAAAGGCAGCAGGTCTGCAAAATGTGGTAAACCCTGTAATTCCTGTTCGGTCCAATGGGTACAAAGGCTTAGTGATTGATCCTTATCAATATGAGGGTACCCTTGAACCCTTTGTGGGAACGGTTGTTGATCAGCCTGCCTTTGGAGTAACCAAAACGGTGGAAACCTATAACCCAGATATGAGCTCTTTTTTAAGCAGGACTTTGGTTTATTCTCGATATTTATCGATGGTCCTGAAAGAAACTTTCATTAACTCTTTACCGTTCCGTAGCTTTCCTTTTGACTTTCCAGATCTGTCGAAAGCCTTTAGAGATTTAAGCCGTAATGATAAGCCCAGTCAAAAAATTAAAGACTTTTTTTTATGGACCCCCTCGATCGATTCTTTGAACGCCTATTTTAAGGATCGTTCAAGAACGGCTTGTTCTATACCGTGCAATTTTCTACAAAAGACTCCTGCTGATATAAATCAAAAATTTAAGGATTTGCAGCTTTTTAATCAAAAAATTTCTGTGGCTGATTTGGTGGACTTGATTGTGTTTTGGCATTTGACGTTACAATATGACATGAATCCCACCAATATTATTTATAACCCCACAAAAGATGGCAGAATTGTGCCAACGGTTATTGACTATGATGTTTCTTTGGGCTGTCATCAGGGGATTGTTGGGCGTGTTCCCTCGGTTCATATGCTTAAACAAGCCAAGCAAGGGATTCCTTTGTTGGTGAAACAGAAAATTCAACAAGTTTCTGAAAATAAACTGACGCAAGTTATGGATACTTATCAAAACTCAAGAAAAGGTTGGTGTGATCAAACGAAAAATTTTGATAATTCTGATAAAAAGGCTTTGATCACACGTCTTAAATCCATTAAGACGGTTATTGCTAAAACCAATACGTCCGTTCGGCAAATCATTCACGATTTACTGCCGGATCATATGGGCCTCAACGCGACTTCTATTTATGATTGGCAGGAATTGCTGCAGGGTCATTATCAAGAGTGTGAGCAACTTGGGTGCAGCGCGGTTACACCTATTTTACAAACTTTGGCTGACTTAGGTCCTTCATCTTTTCTAGGAACAAGGGAGGTTAAAATCGAGTATGGTGAAACTATTCGCTTTTGTATAGATGGTAATATCCACTATTACTCTTCCTTAGATTATGTCTTTGCGGCTGATTGGAAAGTCTTTCAAGAAGGGGAAAATGATGGTACAAACCTGAAAGGATATCGAGGAGAACCGTATAAAGTTGTTTATTAATCCCTTATGACGCGGCGTATTTTAATCATAAAACTTGGGGCCTTGGGGGATATGGTTCAGGCCACTCCCGCCTTTGCGGCTTTGCGTTCTTACCATAGAAAGGATTCTTTGATTCTGTTA
>JAJZHT010000123.1 GCA_021804455.1 Pseudomonadota bacterium
GTCACTTTAAATTTTGTCAGAGATTATGAGGCCATTGGCGAAGGTTAATAAAGAAAAAACCAAAAGAAAGATAAATATTTTTCATTTTGGATTTTCTATTTCTTCTTCTTTTAATTTGTTTTTAAAATTATAAAGAATTTTTATATACTAGGAAAAATATAAAATATGAAAGAATGCTATATAGATGGTTTGACATATTATGTCCTTAAACTGATATTAAAAACGGATGTACAAGAATCAGCAGAAGCTTTAGCCTATCAAATTGAAAAATTGGGAGTGAAATCTGCTGTTTGTCAAGCAGACCTTAAAAACCAAGAAGATTTAGAAAAACTTTTTAAAACTCTTGATAAGAGTTTTCCTCCTCTTAAGTATTTTGTTAACAACGCAACCGCTGTGAACTCGCGAAAGAGTTTTGAAGAATTAACCTTGGACGAAATTAGAGCCGTTTTTGAAGTCAATTTTTTTGGTGCTTCTCTTTGTTTAAAAGAAGCCATTAAACGCATGAAAATTAATAAACAAGGATCGATCGTCAATATAAGTTCTCAAGTTGCATGTTTTGGAGGCAATAAGCTTACTGCTTACGCATCCTCTAAAGGCGCCATTAACTCCTTAACCATTGCTTTAGCTAAAGAATTAGGGTGTTTTAATATCCGCGTCAATGCGATTAGTCCTGGTGTAATTGCAACTCATCAGCATACAGACAAATCAACAGAATGGATTGAACAAGTCAAAAGACAAATTCCTTTAGAACGATTAGGAACACCCGATGAAATTGCTCGCGTTGTGTTATGGTTGTTATCCGACGAATCCTCTTATCTTACAGGCACAATTATTCCTGTAACGGGCGGTAGATAAAACCACCTTTAATCATGATCTAATAAAATCTGAAGGTGTCTTTTTTTACCGGCCGATAATTTCAAGGATTGATCCTCCCCAAACATGGACGCCGTTAGAGTCATTTTAAAGTCCGTTACGGTTTGATCGTTTAAACGTACCCCTGCCCCCTGGATTAATCTTCGCGCTTCTCCCTTACTGGTTACCAAGCCTGACTGAACCAATAAAGTATCAATCGCGACAGGCAAATCACATATTTTTAATATATATTGTGCTAAATTACTCTCAGCATGAGACCCTCCCCCAAACATTTGGGTAACCGTCTCATGAATTGCTTGCAGGCACTCTGTGCCATGTGCCAGAGAGGTTGTTGCATCCGCTAAAACTTTTTTGGCATCATTCAGTTCCGAACCTTGTAATTTTTCCAAGCGGGCAATTTCATCCAAAGGAATCTCAGTGAATAAACGCAAATAGCGCCCAACATCACGATCGTCCGTATTGCGCCAAAATTGCCAATAATCATAGGGCGATAAAAACTCAGCGTTTAACCAAACAGCCCCCTGCGTTGTTTTGCCCATTTTAACACCATTCGCAGTTGTTATAAGAGGAGTGGTTAAACCATAAACAGTTTTATGATCCATACGACGTACCAATTCCACACCATTCACAATATTTCCCCACTGATCGGCCCCTCCTAATTGCAGTTGACACTCATACTGGCGATGCAAATGCAAGAAATCATAAGCTTGTAAAATCATGTAATTAAATTCAAGAAGTGTCAGAGGAGATTGTCGATCCAAACGTAATTTAACACTGTCAAAGGTCAACATACGATTGATGGTGAAATGACGTCCATAATCAGCCAAAAAATCAAGATACTGTAACTCACATAACCAATCGGCGTTATTCACAAGAACAGCCTTTGTTCCACCCTCGCCAAACTCTAAATATTTTTCAAAAACCTTGGAAATTCCTGCTACATTTTTTTGAATTTCCTCATCTGTCAGGGCTTTTCTGGCCGTATCTTTCCAGGTAGGATCACCAATTTTACTGGTGGCTCCCCCCAATAGTACCAATGGTTTATGACCTGTCTTTTGCAACAACCGTAACCACATAATCCCAACCAAACTGCCCACATGCAAACTGGGGGCCGTGGCATCAAATCCCAAATACGCGGTGATGGATTGTGCTCTCATCACTTGATCAAGAGCCTCAAGATCCGTTCCCTGATGGATAAACCCACGCGCCTGGGCAAAATGCAAAAAATCAGAAGAATACATTGTCGTCAGCAAAAACTTTTGGTTAGGATAATGCATCCTATTTAGCATGAGTGCGTTTTAAAATGAAATCAATTTGGGTGATGGGCCTTATGAGTGGGACCTCCCTGGATGGAATTGATGCAGCCTTGTTGAAAACAGACGGAATAAAAATTGATGCTTTTGGCCCTGGCCTTATGATGCCTTACGATCAAGATTTCCGAGATCATTTAAGGTCTGCCTTAAGGGCGCCGTTCTCATCCATGAATGTTTTAGAGCAAGAATTAACAGAGCGCCATATTCATGCTGTAAAAACTTTAATGGAAAAAAGTTCAATCCAGCCTGATCTAATTGGGTTTCATGGTCAAACGGTTTATCATCGTCCACGAACCTCTTCTTCACCCGCCCAAAGCCGACAAATAGGCAAGGGCCCCTCTATGCGCCAATCTTTGGGAATTCCTGTTGTTTATGATTTTCGTCAACAGGATATCCAGCATGGGGGAGAAGGCGCCCCCCTGGTTCCCATTTTTCATCAGGCTTTAAGCCAAAACCTTCCCAAACCTTTAGCGATTGTTAATATTGGAGGCGTTACCAATTTAACGTTCCTTACAGAAAAAGGATTGTATGCTGGGGACGTCGGCCCTGGGTGTGCCCTGATTGATGATTGGATGTATCAGCGCCTGCAAGTGGGTTATGATGATCACGGACAAACCGCTGCCAAGGGGGCCGTCCACGGTGATCTTTTAACACAATGGCTTAAGCATCCCTTTTTCTATCAACCTTTTCCAAAATCTTTGGATCGTCTCAGTTTTGTTGATTGTTTAGAAGGATGCAAAAACTTAAACACCCCGGATGGGGCCGCCACATTAACCGTCTTTACAGCCCAGGCTTTGTTGCAAGGTCTGCAATCTTATGGGTGTCAAAGGGTGATCTTAACAGGGGGAGGACGCCATAACGTCTTTCTTAAGAAAATTCTGTCCGAACACCTTCATGTACAAACAACAGAAGATCTCCATTGGCAAGGTGATTTGCTTGAGGCCCAGGCCTTCGCCTATCTGGCCGTACGCTCTCTTTATAATCTTCCCCTCACCTTTCCCACTACAACAGGGGTTAAGTCCTCTATCAGTGGTGGGAAGGTTCTTTTATAATCAAGCCTATTTTTATTCGCTGGTTTCTTCGTCGTCAGATTGTTCTTCCTCGTTTTCACTGTTATCAGGTTCCTCTGTATTTTCATTTTCTTCTTCAGCGTCCTCATCTTTTTCAGTTTTTTTGGAAGTTTTCTTCTTACTTTTGGCTGGTTTCTCGTCATCTACGCCGTAGTCTTCGGTTTCCGTATCGGTTTCATCTCCATCTTCTGGGGTAGACTCATCTTCTTCAGTTGGCTCAGACTCTTCCTCCTCATCAGAAGACTTCTTTTTGGAATATTGAGAAGCTTTTTTACCAACATACCCAGCTCCCGCCTTAGCGGTTACTTTCGCCAAACCTTTAGCCGACTCCTTTAAATCATCGAATAAACTGCCCATAGCGCCGGTTGTTTTCAAAATAACGACCATTAAAAAAACAACACACCAAGATAAAGCTTTCAAAGCTATCTTATGCATCTTGACATTCCTTTCAAATTTTGCATTTTGTATTCAATGTAATCCAAAAAACTTAAAATTTTGTTAATAGGGAGTTTGCAATCCATTAAATTCAATCTTAGTCTTGGGTTGTTTTTATGGGTAAGGTTTTCAACGCCCTCCCGCTTTTTTAATAAAAGGAAATGGATAGATGCTTAAGAAACTAGTTTTTAGCTTATGCTTTTTAATTTTTTTAAAACCTGCCTATGCTAAATTTTCTTATCAGTTTATAAAGTCCAAATCGTGACGGGTTGCATGACAACAATTGCTGACCTTCCGCCGACTGTGCCCATTTAAATAACTGATTTGGATTGCCAAATCCAGCACCACACAAAACAAGAAACTGAGTTAATAATATTCTTCGTTGTTCTTTCGTATATCGTTCTGGCATTATGGCGAAATTTGAAAAGAAAAATATTTTGCCAAAAATTTATAATTAATTTTTTGGAAGAAAAAAATTAATTTTCAAATTTTACTTTTTTGAACACA
>JAJZHT010000124.1 GCA_021804455.1 Pseudomonadota bacterium
TAATAATAAAGATTAATCAAAGGCAACTCTTTTTTCTTTGTTCCGAAGTCCTGCCAATTTATATCGTTATCAAAAGGTGTTGGAACACTGTCACCATTAACCAAGGTTATCTTGCGAATATCAAAATCCCCGTGTTCTTCAATCCCTATTAAGCTTCCTCCATAAGCCTTAGCAGGCTGCAATTTTGCTCCTGGCGCAATACTATCAAGACTTCCCCCATAAGTTTGAGAAGATTGTAAGTTCCCTCCTTGTTTTGCTAGACCCTCTTCCAAGCTTCCTCCAACAGGTTTCGTCGGGTTGAGGCTTAAACTCCCCTTGCGCCGAAGCGAAAAAACGCTTTCTAAACTTCCAAAGGCCCACAAAGCCCCTAAAGAATCAACCCCTATCATTGCTGTATAAAGTACCAGTCCCCTTAAAAACTTCTTTCGCATTTTCATCTCTTGTTAGATTTTTTTAAACGGGACCATTCTAAATCAAAATCCCTAAAAAGATCTTAAGATCCATACTCTAAAAGTTTTTTTTAGAAGGTTCATCTCTTTTTAAAACCTTTTCTCATAGCGCATTCGTAAAAAATAATATAAAAAGGATGCTGATAGGCATTTTTCGGAGGAGATAAGAAAATGCGTGTTGAGCAAGTGTTAAAAGATAGCGAGCAAGGTGTTTTAAATACAGCAGGTGAGTTTGTACGCAAAGGTACAATTTACACCATGCTTCTGAATGCCCATCTTTATGAAGAATGGCTGCTCTCTAACAAAACCGAAAATTTAGATTCTTTGTTAGACGATATTAGAGTGAATGTTCAAAATGTCGCTCGGACGGGCCTTTTTAACTTCTTTACTATTAATGAATGGCTGCAAAACCCCAGTAAAGAGGGTAGAATTGTTACAGCTGTTCTTTATTGTCAAAGTCATCCAGAGGTCATTGATCCTCAGATTCACGAGCAGCTTCAAAAGTTAGAAGCCATGACATCACCCTCTACTGTCTGTCAAATTCAAAAAGCTTTAGCGGCAGCGTTATAATTTTTCAGAAACTTAAAGGAAAATATTGTTGATTCTTTCTTCATACGTTAAGTATTAGCATTTAGAGTGCGTAATCATAGCAACATCACCAAAGAAAGGTAGTAAACGTGGTTAAGTTAGAGTGGGGTACAAAAAGAAGTTGCCAAGGATGTGGGGCACATTTTTATGATTTACTGCGTACGCCGATTGTTTGTCCTAAATGTGGCACTACTTTTGAAGTGCAAACAACGGGCCGTGGCCGACGAAGTCGATTGACCGCGGATCCTATTAAAGATATTGGTCTTGATGAATCGATCCTAACCAATGATATTGATTTGGCTGAAGATATGGATACCGTTCTTGAGGACGATGACGGGGATTTAATCGAAGACACCTCCGAATTAGGAGAAGATTTAGATGATATTCCCGATGTCCTTGATCATGAAGGTCAAGCAGACGAATAAACACACTTTAGAAAATTCTCTCTTGATAACTGCTCTTGGGGTTAAAAAACAATCCAGGGGCAGTTCTTTTTTTACAAAATCATTGTCCTTGTTGCATTCCTTTGCAACCTTTCCTATATAAACTTTAAAAATGACTTTAGGTTCGGACGTTTATGAATTTACCCAACATTATTGGCCTCAGCCGGGAAGAGCTGCAAAGTCATCTGAATGAGCATTCTATCCCTAAATTTCGACTGCAACAGATCTGGAACTGGCTTTATCATCATGGTGTTACCTGTTTTGATAAAATGGCGAATGTGCCAGCAATCTTAAGACAGCATCTTCAAGATAATTTCGTGATTCAAAGACCAACCATAGCTTTCGCCCAAACATCTCACGATGGTACACAAAAGTGGTTATTACGTTTTTCGGATGGACAAGAAGCTGAAACGGTTCATATTCCAGAGGCCGACCGAGGAACCTTATGCGTTTCCTCTCAAATAGGATGTATTCTAACGTGCAAATTCTGCCATACAGGCACACAAACTTTGGTGCGAAATTTAACAAGTGCCGAAATTGTGGGACAAATGATGGTGGCACGCGATGTTTTTGGGGAATGGCCTTCTCCTGTGGGGAATCGGCATGTTTCAAACATTGTTATGATGGGAATGGGAGAGCCTCTTTATAATTTTGAAAATGTTAAAAAAGCCCTTTCCATTATTATGGACCATCAAGGGATTTCCCTTTCGCGGCGTCGCATCACCTTATCTACATCAGGGGTTGTGCCTATGATGGAACAATGTGGAAAAGAGTTGGGTGTGAATTTAGCCGTTTCTTTACACGCTGTTCGTGATAGCCTTCGCGATGTTCTGGTTCCCTTAAATAAAAAATATCCCCTAAAAGATCTTTTAGAAGCCTGTCGTCGCTATCCAGGTGTTAATAACGCCAGGCGGATTACTTTTGAGTATGTAATGTTAAAAGGCGTTAACGACACCAATGCCAACGCAAAAGAATTATTGCGTCTCATTCGGGATATTCCCGCTAAAATCAACCTAATTCCTTTTAATCCCTGGCCCGGAACAAGCTTTGAATGTTCCACACCGGAACGGATTAAAGAGTTTTCCTCAATCATCCAGAGGGCAGGCTATGCGTCTCCCGTGCGCACTCCCCGAGGTCAGGATATTCTCGCGGCCTGTGGGCAATTAAAATCAGCTAGCGAACGCCTGCGCAAAAGCAAGCTAAGACCCGAGACAACGCTGAGTGATGCCGCCTGAGCCGTCTGATTTTGATCCTCTCGTGGCCAATAAACCAGGTGGGTACCGTATAACAGAGCCTCGACTCTGACAGGGACAGCTCCCGAGAAGATAACTTGGGCCAAGGGATGCATGTTCATAACCAACCCGGCAGCATCATATTTCTCAACCAAAACCATACCATGTTTTTGATTGAGATTAAGTTAAAAAGTATACAGATCCAGCTTGTTTCTTGAATGAATTTTCATAAGGGGGGCTTGCTAAAGTTATAAGACCCTCATAAAGATTTTTTGGATACAGGGGCTGTTTTTTTTAAGGAACCGAGCCTAAATATTTAAGAAAGTATTAACCCTATTTCTGCCATTCTGAGGCTATTCCCCTGGGCGGCCGGGGGCCGGAGGGCGGGAATATGGCTTCCAATCGTTAATAATGGGTTAATTTCTCAACAAAAAGATTCTCATGGGGAAACCTCTCCCAAAACTATAAGTTTCATTGACTTGCGCTTTTAAGTCTTAGTAATGTTCTGAAGAATGAAGCTATAAACCTAAGAGTTATGACCCAAGTATCCCATGAATCTCTAAAACCTTTTTTTACAGATGAAACTCTTCAAAAGGCTAAATCTTGGCCCTTTGAAGAAGCTCAGCGCATTCTACAACGCCTAAAAGGGAATAAACCTTCTAAAGGTTACGTCCTCTTTGAAACCGGTTATGGTCCTTCCGGGTTGCCTCATATCGGTACTTTTGGCGAGGTTGCTCGAACGACGATGGTGCGGCACGCTTTTCAACAGTTGTCACAGATCCCAACGCGCCTTTTCACTTTCTCTGACGATATGGATGGTTTGCGAAAGGTTCCTGATAATGTCCCGAATCATGATTTATTACGTCAACATTTAGGAAAACCTCTAACACAAGTTCCTGATCCTTACCAAAAATATGAAAGCTTTGGTCACCATAACAACGCCATGTTGCGTCGTTTTTTGGATTCTTTTGGTTTTGAGTATGAGTTTCAAAGTTCCACAGATTGGTATCAAAGCGGTCGGTTTGATCCAACCTTGCGTTTAGTATCCCAACATTATGAAGAAATTATGGCCATCATGTTGCCAACCCTCCGGGAAGAACGACAATCAACTTACAGTCCTTTCTTACCTATTTGTCCTACAACAGGCCATGTTCTTCAGGTTCCCATGGTCGAGGTTCGTCCCCAATCGGATACTCTTGTGTACCGTGACCCGAAAACCGAAAAGCTGGTAGAGGTTCCCATAACAGGAGGCCATTGTAAATTACAATGGAAAGTTGATTGGGGAATGCGCTGGCGGGCTTTTGAGGTAGACTATGAAATGTCAGGTAAAGATCTGATTGATTCTGTCAAACTTTCCAGTAAAATTTGTCAAACTCTGGGTGGATATCCTCCTGAAAATTTAACTTATGAATTATTCCTCGATCAAAACGGGCAAAAGATTTCAAAATCAAAGGGAAATGGCCTCACCATTGACGAATGGCTA
>JAJZHT010000008.1 GCA_021804455.1 Pseudomonadota bacterium
ATGGCCCTTTTGTTCTTGTTTCAAAAAGGGTTTCTTTTATCACCTCGGTTACTTTTTGATACTACCAAAATCCTTATCAAAATGTTAATTTTTTGAAAAACATTTAGAAAAAAGTTATTTTATTTATACAGAAAAATAAAAAGGAAAACCTTCTATTTTTTTCAAATCCTTTTCCGTGATGGTAACTTTTTTACATCTTTCTTTCTTGTGAAAAATTACTGCCAATCGCAAGAAAGGCGTGGTAAAACCTTAAATAAAATCTTGATCAAAATAGGACCCAGTGTGTTTCAGGTTATTTTAAAAGATGGCTCTCAACGTCAATATGATCACGCCGTCACAGCCGAGGAAGTGGCCCGTTCCTTATCGCCCCGTTTGGTAAAGGAGGCCGTGGCTGCTCGCGTTAATGGTAACCTTTGGGATTTGAATCGTCCTTTACCACAAGGCGCGCAGCTGGAGATTATCACGCGCCACGATCCAGACGGCTTAGAAGTCTTGCGCCATGATGTGGCCCACATTACAGCCGAGGCTGTGAAAGAATTATACCCCGAAACTCAAATCACTATTGGGCCTGCTATCGAAAACGGCTTTTACTATGATTTTCATCGCGAAACCCCTTTCACGCCCGAGGATTTGGTTAAAATTGAACAACGTATGCGGGAAATTGTTGAACGAGATGAAACAATCCAACGGGAAGAATGGCAACGAGATGCTGCTGTTGAGTTCTTTAAGAAACAGGGAGAACTCTTTAAGGCCGAATTAATTGCAAGTATCCCCGGGAAGGAAACGATTACCCTGTATCGTCAAGGGCAATTTATTGATTTGTGCCGGGGCCCTCACCTTCCTTCAACCGGCCGTGTTGGCAAAGCCTTTAAATTAATGAAACTGGCTGGTGCTTATTGGCGAGGCGATCATCGAAATCCTATGCTTCAGCGTATTTATGGTACAGCTTGGGCTACGGAACAACAATTAAAGGACTATTTAACCCAATTAGAGGAAGCCGAAAAACGGGATCACCGCCGTTTAGGTGCAGAATTAGGTCTTTTCCACTTCCAAGAAGAAGCTGTAGGCAGTGTTTTTTGGCATCCTAAAGGTTGGCATGTTTATCGAACCCTTGAAAACTTTGTTCGTCAACGTTTGGCAAAAAATGATTATGTGGAGGTCAAAACCCCTCAATTGGTGGACCGCACTCTATGGGAAGCTTCGGGTCATTGGGAAAAGTTTGGCGAACACATGTTCACCGTGTCCTCTGAGGATCGAACCCTTGCCGTTAAACCTATGAATTGCCCTTGCCATGTGCAAATTTTCAAACAGGGGATTAAAAGTTATCGGGACTTGCCCTTGCGAATGTCAGAATTTGGTTCTTGTCATCGTAACGAACCCTCGGGAGCTTTACATGGTTTGATGAGGGTACGAGCTTTTGTGCAAGATGATGCCCATATTTTCTGTACCCCAGAACAAATCGTTTCCGAAACCAAAGATTTTTGTGATTTGCTGCAAAGCATTTACCGTGATTTAGGCTTTCACGATATTCGGGTTAAGTTTTCCGATCGTCCCCAAAAAAGGGCTGGCTCTGACGAAGTTTGGGATCTAGCTGAGCAGTCATTAATTCAGGCTGCCCAAGCCGCGGGATTAGATTATACTTTAAATCCTGGAGAGGGAGCTTTTTATGGTCCCAAATTGGAATTCGTTTTAAAAGACACTCTAGGACGTGATTGGCAATGCGGAACCCTTCAGGTTGACTTCGTATTACCAGAACGTCTTGATGCCGTTTATGTTGGTGAGGATGGAAAACGCCATCGTCCCGTTATGTTGCATCGAGCTGTTTTAGGATCCTTTGAAAGATTTATTGGTGTTCTCATTGAACATTATGCAGGGAAGTTTCCGTTATGGCTGGCACCAGTACAGGCTGTGGTCACCACCATTACCAGTGAGGCCGAAGAAGCAGCCCATCTTTTCTATCAACATTTAAAACAGGCGGGATTACGGGTTGAATTTGATCATCGTAACGAAAAAATCAGTTATAAGATTCGTGAACATAGCCTCCAGAAAGTGCCCTATATTCTGGTGATAGGCAAGCGCGAGGCTGAACAAAAAACTGTTGCCATCCGTCGATTAGGAAGCGACCAACAGGAAATAATGTCACAACAAGACCTAATGGAATTATTAATGAACCAATCACGGATACCCGATTAAGATGAAACCTCTTTCTTTTACAACAGCCTCTTGTCTTAACAACCTGGACGGAATTGTGCATGGATTTTTTGGTCGCGATTCCTTTCAACACGAAAGTCAAATTTGTGAACAATTTGGATTAAAAGCCGACCACTTTGTTAAGTTGCAACAACAGCATACGGCAACGGTGCATCGGGTGGATCATCCCGTTGCGGCTTTGCCGATAGGGGATGGTCTTGTAACAGCACAACCTGGCTTGGCTCTGTTTATTTTGTCGGCAGATTGTGTGCCAGTGCTGCTGGCAGATCCCGTCAAAAAATTGGTGGCCGCTGCCCATGCAGGTTGGCGGGGGGCTGTAAAAGGAATTTTGGAAAGCACCGTAGAAGAAATGAAACACTTAGGTTCCAATCCTGCCGATATAAAGGCCGCCCTAGGTCCTTGCATTTGGCAAGAGTCTTATGAAATTGGGCCTGATGTTCTCAATTTAATGAAAGACTATCCCGGTTCCTTTCATTCTGACTTTCTAAAACCTTCACCAAAACCTGACCATTTTTATTTTGATCTTCCTGGATACGTGGCTTACCGTTTGAAACAGGCAAAAGTGGGGTGCGTGGAACCCTCTGCTTTTAATACTTATGATCACCCTGATCGTTTTATCAGCTATCGTTACGAAACCTCCCGCCACCTCCCTGCCAAGGAACGTCAAGCCTCTGTTATTTTTTTGAAATAATATTTTTACAAGGGGTTTTTGATGGCAATACTCATGGCTTTTGTAGGGGGGTGTTGCTTTGCCAGTTTTCTTATCGTATTGGCGCTTAATCCTTCTTTGGATTTAAAGCGTCGTTCTGTTTGTGATGGATGTGGTTATTCCTTAGCTTGGCACCAATTAATCCCTGTTCTTTCCTCTTTAGGGGGGCGCTGTAAGTGCCCCTTTTGCTTTTACCAGCCCTCCCGATTATACGGTTTCTTAGAATTGGCGGGGGGATTAATGGCTGTGGTCAATACGGTTCTCTTCTCTGGCACTCAGCAGATTATCTTACAGGGTTTGGTGGCAATTGGTTTTTATACCAGTTTAGTGGACTGTTCTTTATACCGGATTCCTATCATCAGCCTGCCCATTTTGGGAGTATTAGGAAGTATATGGAATCATGGACATAAAGAGTTTTTTGTTTCGTTATTTATACTAGCGGCAATTTTATCCCTTCTTTTTATCAGTTGGTGGATTTTTAATCGCCAAAAATTACCGTTAGGGATTGGAGATGTCTTATTGCTTCTTTTGGGAGCTTTTTGGTTCCCTCCTTATGAACTTCCCCTGTTTTTATTTTTAACAGGTCTTGGGGGGATTTTGACAAGCCTTATGTTTCGCTTTTTGTACCAAAAAGCTTTGTTTCCTTTTGCACCCGCCATTTTTTCAGGACTTTGGGGAACACTTCTTTGTTATGGAATGTATCGTTGAATCCGTTCCTTTTTCAAAATTTTAAGAACGTTTCCTGCACCTCTTATAATAAGTGATAAAGGCAATGATAATCAAAGCCAAGACCCCCGCCCCCATAAATACATATTTTTGAATATGGTGAAAATAATCAAACAGACTTAGCATAAAATCACCCAGCATATAGCCACCGATACAACTAACAACGGTCCAAATGACGGCTGATAAAATATTCAGGGGAATAAAACGACGAAGGGGTATCTGCGCAGCCCCTATGACAACGGCGCTGGTTACCCTGATACCATAAATAAAACGACAGGCGATAATAAAACCAACATCAAAACGTTTTAAAAGAGAGAAAGCACGTTGGGAAGATTTCTGCAAACGGGGGAATCGTTCAAAAATATTGGGGCCATAATGTCGCCCCACAAAATACAAGGTTTGATCAGCAATAACGGTACCAGAAAAGGCAACGACCATAACCTTGTAAAGGGATAGGTAACCGAAATAGGCCATAGAACTGGCAGTCAGGATTACGGATTCTCCCTCAACCAAAGATCCAAAAAAAACAGCCCAATAGCCCCAGTCTTTAACCAGTTCTGCAAGATATTCCAAAATTGTACTCAGGATGATAAGTTCTTTACCAAACCATATCAGAGTTTGAGATCCTCAACAAATTAAAACCAAGAATTACAGAGTTCAAAGAAAACTATAAGAGGAGGTTCTGGGCCCTACACCCCCCCGCTTTATAAAAACTCATCACGATTCTTTAACCTTTTTATTCCATAACAAGCCCTGTAGAGTTTGTTAATGATTTCTTATAACTTTTGGGTATAAATTAAGGACAGAATTATATTCTTGCTATACGTCATGATGGTTCTATTGAAAAGATTTTTAGTTATTTTAGGGGGAATTTTTTTAGCGTCTCTGCCTGTTAGGGCCGAATTTGACCAGGGGTTGGTCAAGGATGCCTTAAAAATGACGTCCTCTTCCTATAAAATCGGGAATGACGAGGTTTCTCGCGCCGTTCAAGCCGTTAACTTTTTGGCCCATGAATTGACTCTGGAACCAGACCTGGTAAAGGCCAAAAATCGTGCCGAAACCCTTTTGGCCGTCCTTACCAAGGGAGAAGGTGTGGGGGGAATCCGGGATACCAAACATACACGCCCCCAGGCCACAGAAGCAGAGCGTCAGTTGATCATCGAGGCTCTGCGCCTTGCAGCGGGGTATCTGGGCAAAGAACAATGCCTAAGTCAAATTCCAGAAACTTCCCAAGGACCGAACAGCCATCAGGACGTGGTTCGAGCTATCGTTAACAGTTTTGACGACCAACCCCTTCCTAAGACCTATAACAGCCGTTTGCATGAAGCCCTTTTACAACAGCAAAAGACAGAAACGGAACAAGACCAGCAGAAGGATATTAACGCCCAAAACGGTTATGGAATAAAGGCAGGAAAAGCCAACAATTCCTGGGAAAGCATAACCCAATCTTTACAAAAAACGGTGATTCCTGAAAAAGCGGCCCTTTTATCCCAGGTTTTACGGGCAAATTTGAAAGGAACAAATGGCACACAAGGGGTTGATTTTTCAGGCTTCACAGAAAACCCCTCAGGTTATCAAAATTATCTTCAGGCTTTGATTGTCACCGAAAAATACCGTTTGTTTGAAACCGATCAGGGGGATTTGAAAACAACAGATCCTAAGCTGACCGATTACGCCAACACCAACCAAAGCCCTGCGAGTGAGGCGATTTTATTGGCCCTTGTCAGTGCTGTTCACAATTATTTGATCAATCCTGCGGCCACTGTAGAGGATTTGATTCGATTGTATCGGTATCAAAAAAATAATTCCAAAATCAAAGAGGACGTTCGAAAGGCCGCCAAACAATTAATTGAGACCCATCAGATTCAAAAGATCATCACTCAAAATTTGTTGGATAAAATCAACCAAACCAAATTGAAAATTTTTGACGTGCAAAAAATCGCTCTTGATCAAAAGGCGATGAATGAACACCTTTTGTATTATTCTTTTCCCCTTTTTGATAGAAAAACATCAACAATCACGAAACAGCATAAATTCTTACGATATTTGCAATCTAGTGGAGCGAGCTTACAGTGTGGATTTTTTAGCCTAGGCTTTGAAAGTCGCCAAGAAGCCTTAGATCAAATCTTGGATAATTTAGAAGAACCAGAAATTTTTGTTTGGGCAGACCGCAATACTGCGGAAAGTGCTCATATTCGACGTATTATGGATATAACTGTTGGAGACGGATATAAAACTGCAATAGAAATTCAGACTTTTCTTATCAATCAACAAATTCAAGCCAAGATGAATCGCTTAAAGGAGCTTAGAGATCAAGCAATTTTCATAGATCCTTCTAAACAAGGTAAAGAGCAGAAGGAGGTTTATAATAAGACAGATAACGAACTTCAACAAATAATAGACACTAAGTTTTTGGCAACCTTTACGCAAACGGCAGAAAAAAACGCTAAAGCGTTTGCTGTAGAACGAGAGGACTACTTGAATCTTTATGCTCAAAAGAACAATCTTAACAGAAATTCTTCTGATTTTATTACTCGCTTCCAAGAAGAATATAACGATCTTTTAAAAAGCATCAAACTGAATAATCAGAAAATTGATAACGAATTTGAGGAAGCTAGAAAAAGAGAAAAATTCCCCCCAAAGGTCGATGAAAAGGATAACGAAACAGCTTCTCAAGTATCTTTGTTGAGACAACCTTATGAGCTGCGAATGAAGACAGAGGATGCTAGATTAACCTCATTCTTTTATTCACCACAGGAATTTAAAAAAGTGGTTCAACAGTCTTTAAACGCTAAATTTTCAAGAGGGGAATTGGAATTCGACCCCAACCGTGACTGGTCCATTGATGTGGTAACCTATCCCCAATTATTGGCAATTTTAAATAATCATAATATTTATGCGTGGGTGACAACATCTTTATTCCAAAATTTGCAACGTCAAAGAGGTGCTTCAGGAGCCACTTCTATACATGCAACAGAGGATGGTCTTTACCAACTGATCAACTATCTAGAAGGCGGAAAAAAAGCCAAGAATATTAGCCTCATTAATAAATCGGGGGGGCATTTTGAAAAGTGGTTAGATTCCAACGACTATTTTCATCTTGCTCGCTCTTTGCGCCACAAACAGAAATATCATTTGGGGAATACACGACCGCGTTAACCTTTTTTTTACCAAGGAGACTGTAAACTGATTCAATGAGTACGCTTTAGAGGAAAGAATCAGGAAGATGATTTGCTGGCTCATGATGGTTTTTGTCTTGCTGATGACCGCCTGTTCAGCAAGCACCTTGCCAGATATAGAGTTGATTACCCAAATGATGGGACGCACTAAACTTGATCACCGTATTCAAGATTACCCTATCCAGCAGCCGATCCAGGTTTTAGATTTATTAGCCCAGGAATTAAACCATCCTTCTCAACCCCTTCAACAGGAAAGAATTGCGAAAACTTTGATTGCTCTTGGTACTTCGCGTTATCAAGGGAATTATCCCATTCCCACCAATCATCAGGAGGAAAAAATACTGAGGCAAGCTTTAGGGCAAGCCGCTGCTTTTTTAAAAGAAAAAAACCTGCTGTCGGAAAGCGATATGACCCGTTTTATTGAAAGTTTCTTGCCAGAATCTGAAAAGAAAGATGCAGATTATAGGGAATTGGTACGCTCTATTCTGATGGGGTCTTACAAGAAAGGGGGGCAAACTTTATCTTTATCCTTGGCGCCCCCTTTACCAGGGCAAAATTCCCTTGTTGGACTCAGCACCTTCCTAGCCGAAACCAGCAATCCTCAGCACGCTTACCGGTCGGCTATGGCACTTCAGGATATTTTGCAAAATAAAACCGATTTTTCAGTTTTGTTAGAAGAAAGGTCAGAAGGGGCCCTTTACAATACGTTGGTTCCGGCTCTGATTCGTTTGGAAAAATATCGTCTCTTTGAAACAGAACACGGTTCCTTAAAAACGCTTTCTCCCACTGTTTTTGATTATAAAACCAGCCAACAAACCCCTCAAAGTCATGCTGTTTTGTTTAGTTTGGTCAGTGCCATTCATAATGCTTTTTCCAACCCGAGGACTACACCTGAGGATTTTTTACGCCTGTTGAAATATCAAAAAAACAGCCGCCTTTTGCCAGAGGCTGTTAGAACAGCCCTTGGAAATATGTTGCATGAGCCACGTTTCAACAATTTGATCGATTCTGGCCTTTTGCTTATGGTGCAACAAACAATTCTTGGAATCGCTTCCCTTCAAAGGAGGGCACTCGAACAACAATCCCAAAAGCAATCCCTGCTTTCTTATAATTTTCCTCAACTTTTCCCTGAAACTTGCCAACAAGAGCTTCAGCCCTTTTCCGTCAGGCATTTTGGCTCAAGTGGCGTGGGGGCACAGTGTGGATTTTTCAGCCTCAATTTTGAAAGTCGTCAAGCGGCGATAGAACAAATTCTTGATAATCTTATCGAACCTGAAATTTATACCCTTGCCAACATGATCACGTCAGAGGGCGCTAGGATTCGTTCGATGATGATGAATTACCTTCAAACAAACACCCCAAGCCCAGAGTTCAAACCTTATTTTACTCTTTATGCTAAAAATCATGGCCTGAATGTTTCGGATCCTGATTTCTGGTTGAAATTAAAGGAAGATTATTGTCATTTAGCAAGTCAAATTGCCGAAAATGAACGAAAAATTGATGATGAGTTTGATACCTTAAAGCAATTCCATAACCTTCCCATCACCGTACCTAGCGATGACGATGGTACCATCGCCAACCAATTTGCCATCTTAAGGCAACCGTTTGAACAAAGAAAGTGGGAGGAGCAAGCCAAAATTACCCGTTTCTTTTACCCGATGGCCGATTTTCAATCCTTTCTTCAACAGGTGATTCAACAAAAATTTAGAGGAGGAGAGTTGGAATTTGATCCCAACCCTGATTGGATGGTGGATACGATAAATTTTCCAAAATTGCTGGCCATTTTGAATCATTATGATATTTACGCCTGGGTTTCTTCATTGACTTTCCAAAATATGCAACGGCAAAGAGGCGCTGCCGTCACAACACCCATTCATACAACAGAGGATGGAAAGTATGTCTTAGTACATTTTGCCCATGGGGGGCTGAATGCTAAACCCATGGATATTATCAACATGTCAGGTGGACATTTTGAAAAATGGGTTCGGTGCGACGATTGGGTTCGTCTGGCGCAAGCTCTTCGCCACAAAAACAAATATTCTTTACCCCGTTAATGGGTTTTGCTTTTGCAAGGGATGGTGTGTTGTCACCAAATCCCAAAGGTGTTGGGGCATTACATGTGTATAAATTTGTGTCGTACCAATATCAGCATGACCCAACAATTTTTGTATAACCAATAAATCGGCTCCTCGGTTTAAAAGATGCGTTGCAAAACTGTGGCGGATGACATGGGGCGACAAGCAAGCAGGATCCAAACCTGCTAGAACCGCTTGCTGCTTGAGAAGTTGTCCAAATCCTTGCCTTGTTAAATGACCCTGATGGCTGGTGGAGGGAAACACCCACACAGAAGTCTTAGGCCCGCTTTTGTTAATGAAATAGGAACGTACCAATAAATAAGCTTGCAACGCGGCCACTGCAGGAGGGTTCAGAGGAACCAGCCGTTCACGTCCCCCTTTTCCACGAATCAACAAAACCTCTTGCAGCTTCTTGGTTTTAGCGTCCATCATCAAACTCCGCAGGGGTAACCCTACCAGTTCACTGACTCTTAACCCTGTGGCATAAAGGGTTTCTAAAAGGGCCGCCATCCTAACACTTTCTGGCTTATCAGAAAGTGCATCATAAACAGATTGCAAAAGCTGTTGTGTTTGCTGTTCCGTTAAAACACGGGTTAAAACCCGCTTTTGTCGAGGAGTTTTTAAATCCAAACAAGGATCTTTAAGGATAATCCCCTCTGAAATCAAAAATTGATAAAATTGCCGCAGAGCAGAAAGACGACGGGCTAGAGTCGTTGGCAGCATTTCTCTTTTTGTTAGATCGTAAAGATAGTCCTGAATAAGCTGGGCATTCGCCTTGACTAACGGCTTTTCTTTAAAAAAAACACAAAAATCCTGCAGGTCACGCCAATAAGCCTGTCGCGTATTATCAGCAACATGACGTTCGGCCGCCAACATTTCCAAAAATCGTTCTAAAAGGATTTTGTTGGCTTGCACTGCCACGTCTAGCTTTTTGGTTGGAGGATTATTTCTTTTTCGACCTTAATCGGTGTTACCGATACACCAATGGTACCAAAAAGGATCAATCCACCCACAATCAATACCATGAGAACACTCCATATGATTTTCGTCATCACAATAAACTCCTAGGGTTTAAGACGTTGGGATACCTGGTTCAACCAAACAGCAGGATTACACCCAAACAGTTCGGGGGACCATTCAGCAATGCTGGTTAAAAGAGGGATCAATTCTTTCTGTTCATGCCCGTTAAAATTCCCAAGGACATATGCAGAAACAGCGTCCGCATGACCAGGATGACCAATGCCCACCCTTAAACGCCAATAATCCTGACCTATCGCCTGGTCCAAACTGCCAAGACCCTTATGTCCGCCCGATCCCCCACCTTGTTTTATTTTAATCCGTCCAAAAGACAAATCCAGGTCATCATGCACAACATACAAATTATCCAAAGGCAACTTGTAAAAATGCATTAAGGGGCCCAAGGCCTGACCCGAGCGGTTCATAAAAGTCGCCGGCTTACAAAGCATTACCTTATGAGGTCCAATCATTCCCTCACTCACAAGAGAATGAAACTTAACCTTAAAGTCAGGGAAACGGTAGCTTTGGGCAAGGGTATCTACCACCATAAAGCCCACGTTGTGTCGATTAAGGGCGTATTGAGGACCGACATTACCAAGACCTGCCAACACAAACATGGGATAAACCTCCTTGCAAGGAGTTTAGGAAGCGGCCTCTTCGCCTGTTGTACCTGTGGGGGCTACTATTGTTGCCAAAACATTGTCGCGAACAGGATAAGCGGCTTTGGTTCCCTCGGGTAATTTTAAACGTTCAATCAAAATACTATGATGCATTTCAACCCCTGTCAAATCCACAACAAGTTTTTCAGGAATGGAGTGGGGAGGACAAACAATTTCCAAAGCATGAATAATAACATTCAACGCTCCACCACGCTTTAAAGCAGGAGATTTATCCTCATGAATAAAGGTGATAGGAACAGAAACATGAATTTTCGAGTCTTTATTCACTCTTTGAAAATCAATATGTAAAGGCTCATCGCTTACAGGATGGAGTTGAATATCTTTTGCAATCACTTGTTGTTTTTTATTGTCAATCTCTAAGGTAAAAACTTTACTGAAAAAATTGGATGACTCATATTCCTTGCGCAAAGTCTTGCCATCTACAGAAATCATTTGAGGATCTTGGTTATCACCATAGATAATACCAGGGACCCTATTCTGACGACGTAAAGCACGGGCAGGACCTGTTCCTGGATGGCTACGGCTTTGGGCGGATAAAACTTCAACTGTACTCATTTCCAACTCCTCAAGGACATGCAAAAAAATAATAAAATAAGACTTGATACTTTACATACACGACTGCAACTATCTTTGCAATCTATTCTGTCAGGCTTCTTCATGAAGGTTTTTTGGATACACTGGGTGAATTTTTTTGTTGGATAGAGGCTGAATATTAAGAAGAAATTAACCCTCTTTCGGTCATTCTGAAGCTGTTCCCCTGGGCGGCCGGGGGCCGGAGGGTGGGAATATGGCTTCAAATCGTTAACAATTCCTTAATTCTTTAACAAAAAAATAGAGTGCCCCCCCTAACACAGAGGCGGCTATATCTCCTATTCAAAATTCAAAAAATAGGTTATAAGTCAGCCGTAACATTCTTTCGTAATGAACCCCTTAAGGACCTCACTATGTCGTCAAAAACCAAACTATCTTTCCTTTTAACACTTCTTTTGCTGGCGGGTTTTGGCTATTTCTACAAATATCGCCCCTGTGCAACAGGTCCCGTTCCCGCTTGTGTTCCCCCCAAGGAAGCCCTTGAACGTGTCCCCACCTCCCAACAATCCGTCCCAAATGTTGTGATTCCAAAAACAGCTGTCAAAGCCATTTCCAGATTTGGCCAACCTCGTTACGGTGACGATTTTGCTTATTTTAAACATGTCAACCCTAATGCACCTAAGGGGGGAGCCTTAAAATTAAGCACAATTGGTACTTTTGACACTGTCAATAAGGATATTATCAAGGGAATCTGTGTTCAAGGAATTCTCCTCTGTTACGATCCCCTTATGATGAGATCTGCGAACGAACCTTTTTCTTTATACGGTCTTCTGGCGGAGTATGTTGACTTGGCGCCTGATGCTTCATCGATGACTTTTTATCTGAACCCTAAAGCACGATTCCATGATGGTTCCCCTGTCACAGCCGAAGATGTTAAAGCAACCATAGAAACCCTTCGTGATAAAGGGTTACCAAGGTATCGTCAATATTATTCCCGCATTGAAACCATACACATTGAAAATCCCAGGGTTATCAAACTCTCCTTTAAGAAAACAGAGAATGGCGAATACGATCCCGAAATCCCCTTTATCCTTGCGCTTACAAAAATTCTCAAGAAATCACAAATTGAAAGCATCAACTTTGCCGAAAGCGGTCTTACAAAAATTATTGGCAGTGGGCCCTATCAGATTGAACAAATTGACCAAGGACGTTTTATAACCTATCAACGTGATCCAAATTATTGGGCCAAAGACCTTCCTGTAAGCCGTGGTTATTACAACTTTGATACAATTCGTATTGAGTATTTTAAAAACGCGCAGTCTCAATTCCAGGCCTTTACAGCAGGTGAATTTGACGTATTTTTTGAAAGCAATCCCAACCAATGGCAAACAGGATATAATTTCCCTGCCTTAAAAGAAAATCGTGTTAAAAGAGTTGAACTTGACCATCAGCGTCCTGTCGCCGTTCGTACCATCATCCTTAACATGCGTCGTCCCATTTTTTCTGATTTACGTCTCAGAAAAGCTTTGGCTTTAGCGTTCGATTTTGACACCTTAAACAAAATGGTTTTCTTTGACAGTATGCGCTGTCCCCACAGCCTTTTTGCCAACACTTATTTGGCCCACCAAGGAAAAGCTGAAGGCCAAGAGGCCGAAATTTTAAAAAATTACTCCACCCAAATAAGTCCTGAATTCTTAAAAGAAATTCTAGAAAAACCCTTTACGCCTGCCCAAACCAAAGGGGATGGAGACCAACGCGAAAATCTTGCCAAAGCGGATGAACTTTTAAAACAAGCCGGTTGGACTTTACAAAATGGCAAACGGGTTAATCATAAAGGTCAAGTTCTAGCGTTGGAATTCATGCTTAAAGACCCTCGTCTGGAGAAAATTGCCCTTTCCTTTAAAGAAAGTCTTAAGAAATTAGGAATTGATCTTTCCGTGCGCATGATGGATACCGTTCAATACGAAAATCGAGTTGTCGAGTCAGATTTTGATATGTTGGTACATACATGGGCCAATTCCTTATCCCCCGGAAACGAGCAGATTTACTATTTTAGTGCTAAAAATGCCGATATAAAAGGAAGCAGCAATTATATTGGCGTAAAAGATCCTGTGGCTGAGGATTTAGCAAAGCGAGTCGCGGCTGCCAAGGATGAAGCCACACTGACCGCTTCTGTTCATGCCTTAGATCGTTATATTATGAACCAGTACTTTCAAATTCCTTTATCCTACGAAAATACGTTACGGTGGGCATATTGGGTTGATCGATTGGCGATTCCTGAAATTGACCCAGAGGTTGGTCTGGATGTTATGAATACAGGATGGTCTCCTGCTGCTGTTGGCTAATCCTCTACCATGCTGACTCGTCTTCCAAACAATAAGTCGCCTCTTTATGGGGCGGCTTTAATTGTTTTAATTGCCCTTCTAACAAGTATCAGTAATAGTTTAACCCATTCTCTCCCCTCCCACCTTCCCAGCAGCCAGATCCTTTTCCTGAAATCGTTGATCGGTTTTGTTTTGGTGGCATTGTTGTTTAAAGGTGATTTTAAACGCCTTTTTACAACCCACCATTTTCGTTGGCAATTTTTCAAGGGAGCCGCAGGAGCTGTAGGAAATGGGTTATGGATTGCCGCTGTTCAAGTTCTGCCCCTGGGCGATAGCAGCGCCTTATCTTTAACCAGCGCGCTTATGACCACTTTAGGAGCCTATTATTTTTTTTCTGAAGTTCCTAAAAAACCCACCCTTATAGCCCTTGCTCTGGGTTTTTTTGGGGTATTGCTAATACTAAAACCAACCCATGCTGTTTTTCAAGTTTACAGTTTTTATCCCCTGTTTTCAGCCCTTGCTTTTTCCATCTCTTCATTAATTGTGAAAAAAGTTTCGATAACCGATCGCTCTGAGACAACGCTTAGTTACCTGTTGTTATGGATGGCGGTTTTAAGTTTGGTGCCTGCTGTGCACCAATGGCAGCCTTTGTCTGGTTTCCACTTTCTCAAACTAATAGGGATTGCTCTCTTATATGCAGGTGGACAGTTGGCCTTGATTGAGGCCTATACCTATACCCAAGCTGCCTTTCTACCGCCCTGCAAATTGTCCCGCTGCCCTTTGGCCATTGCAGCAGGATGGTTGTTTTTTAATGAACCGTTTTCCTGGTCAACCTTTATAGGAGGAACCATCATTATTTTCTCTTATTTTTATTTACTGCGACAAAAAAATAAAATCAGCGACGAATGCGAATGTCCTTGTGCAAAGCCATAGAAAAAATTAGTCCCTGACTAACCAACAGGGTCATCATGGCTGTTCCTCCATAAGATAGAAAAGGCAAAGGGATCCCCACAACAGGCAAAAAGCCCATCACCATAGCCATATTGATGAAAGCATACAAAAAAAACGTGGTTGTTAATCCAATCACGACAAACCGTCCAAATTGTGTTCGAGCCTCCAGAGCAATTTGAAAATTGTAGAGAATAAAAAGGGCATAAAGGACCATAAGAAAAAGCGCCCCTACAAAACCAAACTCTTCACCAAACATGGTAAAAATAAAATCTGTTTGTTTTTCAGGTAAAAAATTAAGATGACTTTGTGTTCCTTGTAGAAAACCCTTTCCCCAAATCCCCCCTGAACCCAAAGCAATTTTGGATTGAGTAATATGATAGCCACTTTTCATGGGGTCATTTTCAGGGTTCAAAAATGTTAAAATCCTTTGTTGTTGGTAAGAATGTAAAAATGTCCATAACACAGGAATCGATGCAACCACCCCTGTACCGATCGCCACAAATTTCCAAATTCGGACGCCTGCAACAAAGAATAACGCTGCTCCACTTAAAATCAACATTGAGGCTGTTCCCAAATCAGGCTGGCGCATCGCCAATAAAGTTGGGGCAATAATCATCAAGGTCGGGATAATTAATATCTTTGCTCGGCCAATCTCCTCTACAGAATGACCATGAAAATAACGGGCTAATGCCAGGATAAGACCCACTCGCATTATTTCTGAAGGTTGCAAATTAAAAATATACAAATCAATCAAACGTTGGGCCCCCATCCCAACAAATCCCATAAATTCAACAACCATCAACAAAACAAGGGCCATCCCATAAATAAGATAGGCATTCGCAAACCAACTGCGACTGTCAATAACAGCCACCAACAACATTAAAAGAACGCCAACACCAAAACGCCCCATTTGTTTCATTCCCCAGGGGTAAAAGCTGCCATTCGCTGCCGAATACAGCATCAACAGTCCGATCCCTACCAAAAGGGTTATCAAAACCAAAGGCCAAAGATCTAAACGTTTTAATAAAGCAAACCGCAACATTTTAAATCACCAACTTTTGGGCAGCTTTTAAAATATCACGCCCCAAAGGCGCTGCAGCGCGTGCGCCGCTGCCCCCATGTTCTACCACCACACACACAGCGAATTTTGGGGAATGAACAGGCGCATACCCCACAAACAAAGCGTGTTCTTTTAAATGATAGGGGCGTTCGTTATGGATATTTTGCTGACGTTGTTGCTCTGTAATACGAATGACTTGGGTACTTCCGGTCTTGCCTGCCATTTCTTCTCCTATCTGGGTAATCCGAGCGTTATAGGCTGTACCCCGTACGCTGTTTACCACTCCAATCATACCATCTAAGATCAAACGACGATAAGCGTCAGAATAATGCAAAGGTAAATGCAGGGTAGGATCTTTTTTCAAAAGATGAGGTTCAATGGGGGTAAAACCATTAGCCATAATAGCCACCATTTTAGCCAACTGTATGGGTGTGGTCAGTACATACCCCTGACCAATACAGGCATTAATTGTATCACCAGGAGTCCAACCTTGTCCTTTATTCAGCTGTTTCCAAGAACGGGTTGGAATCAACCCTTTCTTTTCGAAAGGTAATTCAACCCCAGTCATTTGCCCCAGGCCAAAATCCTTTGCGACATGCGCAATCTCATCAATCCCTAAAAGATTAGCCAAATGATAAAAATAAACGTCACACGATTGGGTAATAGCTGATTCTAGGCGAAG
>JAJZHT010000125.1 GCA_021804455.1 Pseudomonadota bacterium
AAAAAGAATCAAGAAAAGGATGCTGCCCAATTTAAGAGGTGTTAGAACCAAGCCGATAATACTGACAATTCGATTTCTTTTCCAAATCAAAGCGGCTGTTAACAGACAAAAACCCAAACTAAAGATCCAAAAAGTTAAGGTTGGGTGCCAAACAGCCACACCCCCAAAGGCAACCGTAATACAACGAGGGATGACGCCAAAGGGCCCCATCAAAGCCAACATCAAAAAGGTTAGAATAAAAGCCCCTCCTTTTGTAAGGCGCGAAAAATAGGCTTGACGATCACCTTGATAGGAGATCATGCCCAGTAATCCCAAAAAGGGAACACAAACAGCAGTTATCAAAAATCCCAAAATTGCAGAAGGGTATTGAGAAAGATTGTTAACCCCAATTAAAAGAGGAAAAACCAAATTTCCTGATCCAAAAAACATGGAAAACATTGCAAAGCCAGCTGTTAAAATCAATCCATAAGAACGCATAAAAACCTCTCAACCCTTTATATGGGGCTAGAATAGGGTAAAACCAGAAAAACTAAGAAATAATCAATAATAAGGGGAAGAATACATCGACGCTAGGCGCCGATCACCATCACATTTAGGATGGAGAGGAAGGCATATCTAAAAAAAGCATCTATAATCTTCATAGACGCCACTTTAGACCAATCCAAAAATCCTTGTCAAAGTTTTTCAAATAAAATTCTCTTGAAAAATTTTAAACAATCCCCAAGTATCACGTTAATAATCTTTCATTTTATACTTAGAAATTTATGGTAATAAAAAAAGTGATGCGGTCGATCTTTTACGGTACAACGTTTTTCTATTTAGGTTGTACGTTAGGGTTTTGTAGCGAAGACCAGACCTTAACATCTTTAAATGCTTATCAAAAGCCAGACAGCAGTTGGACTTCAAAGTCCATCGATGATTATGATACAGAGGCCTTACGGTCCCTTTTTAACGACCCTGCAAAATATAGGGGTTACTACGACTATTTATTATCAAGGGCGCCTAGAGTCAGACAAAAATCCTGGGACAAAGGGGTTCAACCCTTAGCAGAGCTTGACCCTAAGCTTGAAGCTGCCGATGATTTATGGGTAAAAATTCTTCTTAAATGTTGTACGACCAGCCCTCTTGATGACCATTTTGCTACTCTTCAAGACGGCAGTAATTCAGAGAGTGGTGTCTTTTTTCTGAGTCCTCAAACAACAAGTCATTTCGATAATTTGTATTTTGATCCAGGACATGCTTATTTTTCTTGGATTAATCCTTTCACAAAAGAAAGAAGGTATCGTCTGTATTCTTTAGGATCGGAATCTGATCAAGAAATTAGCTGTTTACCTCATTCGTCTACTATCAAATATTATAGTTTGGGCTATCGACAGTTTGAAAGCCAACTTTCTCCAAAAACTTCAAACGGCTTCTTATTAAATCGAGAAGAAAAACTAATTCAAGAACCTGGATTTTTCTTGGTTTATGGCAAAGAGGATAATTTTGATTGTTATCTGTATGATTACAGCCCTGACTTGCAAAGTATGGCCCTTTACCTGATGGAAGATTCCTGTAAAGAATCAGCCCCCCACCTGGAATATTTGTTGGAGGGGGCAGGAGGAAAAGAGAGATTAAAGGCGGAAGGGGCCCTTTTCCTGCCTCATGAAAAAGCACAGCAGAGTCTTACCCTTAAACAGGCTAAAATATTGTTACCCTATCTTTATCTTTTAGAACAACAATTAGAGGAAACTCCGGATCCTGAAATCGATCAGCACGCTCTTGCCACAGTTATTGAAAAAGCCGAAACTCTTGTCAAAGAAGAGATAGCTCCCAAAATTCTTCCTCTATTAGAAAATCAAGTGAGAAAAGAAATGACCGATCAACAATCTAATCAAGAGCCTTTAAATCAGGGGTCTGCACCAAAAACGAAACCTCATCAAAAATCTAAAGGAAAGCAAACCAAAATAAGGGAAACATCTTTAAAAAAAGAGCAAAAGGTTGACGAAGACGAAGTCAAAAAACAAGCCAACATCCGCTTTTTAGAAAGAATGAGGAAAAAGTTTTTGGGTGAGGTTAGTGAACAACACCGTTATAACACGAAAGAAGCTGGTGAGGTATTCAAGCAAGTTGCTGATACTTTTCATAGAGTGGGGATCGAAAAAACAGGAGAGTCTACCACAAGGGGTTCTCATGTTGCCCTGGAAATGCTGACCAAAGAAGGAAACGCCTTTTATGTAGGATTGGTTAAACGCTCTGAATATCGTGTTGGGACGCTTAAGGCCGCGATCAACAGTGCTTTTGATCAAGCCCTTAAAGCGTTGTTTTAAGAAAGAACTTTTTTATAAAGACCGGACAATTCGTTGAAATTGAGGGTGTCGGTTTGCCAGAAATAAAGTACTAAGATGCAATGCTGAGGCAAATTCCCCATCCTCAATCATTTTCATTAAGGTTGACCAGTCTACAAAAGAGGGTTCAACGTCAGGTTCTGGTTCAAACCGAGGATCAGACGTTGCGGTTACTAAAAACGAATGGATTTTATTTTCCAAACGCCCTCCATCGGGGAAATGAGCGCCCAAGGAATAAGCCTCTTCCCCTCTAAGCCCGACTTCCTCATGCAATTCTTGGTAACAAGCCTGTAGCGGCGTTTGCCCGTCATCCACCAGGCCTCCCGGCAATTCCCAGCCAAACTTCTCAATCCCCAAACGAAACTGACGAACAATGGGGATCTTACCATCCTCACGAACGGCTAGAACAGCCACATAGTCATTTTGGTGGAAACAATGAAAAGTTGCAGGTCCTGACTGTAATTCAACCGTTTTTTCAACTAAAGTTACCCATGGCGATAAAACGGTTTTTTTCTTGTAAACTTTCATCAAAAGGTTGCCTGTAAAGAGCTTTGGTAGGATTCAATGACTTGTTGAGGCGAGCCGTCCTTAACAATTTGGCCCTGTTCCATCCACAAACATCGGGTACATAATTCTTGCATAATGGCTAAATCATGAGAAATAACTACAACGGTTCGGCCGCTTTTGACGATACTTTTCATTTTAGCAATACTTTTTCGTGAAAATTCTTGGTCTCCTGTGCCCCAAACTTCATCAAGAAAAATAATATCAGCCTCTAAATGAGCCGCCACCGAGAAAGCAAGACGCATCATCATGCCGCTGGAATAATGCTTAACCGGCGTGTATAAAAATTGCTCAATTCCTGAAAAGCTAATAATTTCATCCAGTTTTTGACGTATTTCAGGGGGACGCATCCCTAAAATGGCTCCGTTAAGAAAAATATTTTCAAGACCGTTTAAATCAGGATGAAAACCGGTTCCAATCTCCAACAAAGTGCCAACACGCCCATGGACGTAGGCTTTCCCTTCTGTTGGGTCGGTAATGCGGGCTAAAACTTTTAATAAAGTACTTTTACCGGCACCATTATGACCAACAATTCCTAAAACTTCCCCTTTTGCAACCGTAAAAGAAACATCCTTTAAGGCATAAAATTCTTTAGGATACGCGGTGACTTTTTTTGACAGACCAAGCCAGATCCCCAGAACTTTTTTAAAAGAATCTTCGTGAATTTGCCCTAGGGTATACTTCTTGGTTAAATGTTCAACAACAATAGCCTTACGATCCATCAGCTTTACACCCGGTCCACT
Organism: Pseudomonadota bacterium; assembly: GCA_021804455.1. GTDB lineage: Bacteria > Pseudomonadota > Alphaproteobacteria > Paracaedibacterales > CAIULA01 > Finniella. The sequence goes on from JAJZHT010000125.1 coordinate 3,635, forward strand.
AAAGTGCCTTCCATTTTGTTAAAGAAAAGGAAGCCAGAAAAGAAAAAGAACCAGGACACAAAAGTTGCCTGAACAATAGATGCCGTTGTTGGCATGGTGCATTGCAATAATGCCCACCGGAATAACTCTATGTGGGTCACAAGAGGATTAAGATTATAAAGCGCATAAAATCTTTCAGGAACAATATTGGCGGGATACATAATGGGTGTTGCAAACATCCAAACCTGAAGTAAAAAGGGTAAGGCTGCCCGAATATCACGAAATTGAACATCCAAGGCACTAAACCATAAGGTTAACCCCATCGTCAAACTCAAGCCGTTTAAAAGAATAAGGGGAAGCCACAAGAAAGGCGTCGATAAAGAAATTCCATAAAACCACAGCATTAATCCCATGATGAGGAAGGCAAGAATAAAATCAACACATGCACCAACGATGATTGCAAAC
>JAJZHT010000009.1 GCA_021804455.1 Pseudomonadota bacterium
GGGGAATTTCTTGAAGAGCTTGTAAAGAAGCTTTGATAAAAAATGACATAAGGCCTAGCTTAATCCCGTGTTTTTTTTCAAATTCTTCGCGATAGTGCTGGCGCAGGTTTTGCACTGTTGACATGTCAATTTCATTAAAAGTGGTTAAAATAGCGGCTGTGTTCTGGGCTTCTTTAAGGCGTTCGGCGATACGTTGGCGTAATTTAGAAAGGGGGACACGCTTTTCAAGACGATCCGTTGCTTCACGAGAAGAAGAATCGTCCTGCTTTTCAGGAAGAACAGGTTCAACGATGGGTGTTGTTTGTTCCAGTATTCGGTGGGATTTTTCTAAGTTTGGATGGGAATAAAGATCTTGTTTTTCTTCAATATATCCTAAGATTTGCCCCTTTTTGATAATCTCTCCTTTTTTAAAATTAATTGAGGCTAGGGTCCCCCCTGTTGGAGCATGAACTTCTAGAGTTACTTTATCGGTTTCCAGTTCTACCAAGATTTCGTCAGAATGGATAATATCTCCCGGTTGTTTAAACCATTGCCCCACGGTGGCTTCCGTGAGTGATTCTCCTAAAACAGGAACAGGAATAGGAATACGAGAGTTTGACATAAGGCCTCTTTTTAATCGGTGAATGCTTGTTCAATCAAATGAGATTGCTCTTGGTGGTGGCGTCCTAAAAAACCGGTCGCGGGTGAGGACGACTCACTCCTTCCCACATAAATTAAGGTGGGGATCCAGGTTTGAAGGTGGTTGGATACGAAAGACCAGGCTCCCATGTTTTTCGGTTCCTCTTGGCACCAAATCCATTTTTGGGCTTTTTTATAAACACCTGTCCTCTGTTTTAACATCATTTCGGGAAAAGGATAAAGTTGTTCCAGGCGAAGAATGGCAACTTTCTTGTTGTGGTGTTGACGGTAGGCATCCAGGTCATAATAAACTTTTCCGGTGCAGAAAATAACCTTTTCTACTTCTTCAGGGTGGTCTAAAGAATCCTTTAGAACCGTTTGAAAGGAGTTTTGGGGGTTTAATTCTGACCAGGCGGAAACAGCGGCAGGATGCCGTAAAAGGGATTTGGGCGTTAAAGCAATCAGGGGAGCCCGACGGGTGGCTTGATCTCTTAAAAGGTGAAAAAGATTCGCCGGTGTTGAGCAAACGGTAATGCGCCAATTGCTTTCCGCGCTTAATTGCAGAAATCGTTCCAATCGGGCAGAAGAATGCTCAGGGCCTTGTCCTTCATATCCATGGGGTAAAAGTAACGTCAAACCAGAGGATTGTCCCCATTTAGCGTCTGCGGCAGAAAGGTATTGGTCAATGATAACCTGGGCACCATTGACAAAATCGCCAAATTGAGCCTCCCATAAGGTGAGGCCTTGCAACCCTAAGCTATAGCCATACTCAAAACCCAAAGCAGCGGCTTCCGAGAGTGGGCTGTTAAGGCATTCGAGTTTTCCTGGAAAAGATTGATTTTTAAGGGGGTTATACGCAATACCTGTTTGGGTATCGATCCATTCAAGATGTCGTTGAGAGAACGTTCCCCGTTGGCTATCTTGGCCACATAAACGAACAGAACATCCTGCAACCAGCAGGCTAGCAAAAGCCAAATATTCAGCTGTCGCCCAATCAAAAGAACTTTCTTGGCTAATATTTTGACGGCGTTGGTCAATGAAGCGAATCAATTTAGGGTGAAGATGAAGAGAAGAAGGAAGCTCCAGAGATTGAAGAGCCCGCTCTTTTAAATCCTTCAGGGTATAAGGCTGAAGCTGAGTTAAAGGAAAATTATGAGACACAGGAGGCCAAACGACTTTTTCAACAAAAGCTTGCTGAAGCTTTTGCGAAAAGTCCTTTTCTTTTTGTTGAGCTTCTTTGGAATCAAGAACACCCTGTCGTTCAAGTTTTTCCTTGTAAAGGGATGCGGTGGTGGGTTGTTGTTGAATAGCTTTGTACAAAAGGGGCTGAGAAAAAGTGGGTTCATCCCCCTCATTGTGTCCATACCGACGATATCCAACCAGGTCAATCACGATATCTTTATGAAAACGATACCGATAGTCTAAAGCCAGCTCAAAGGCCCAAACGACAGCCTCAACATCATCGGCATTGACATGAAGAATCGGGCAGGAGGTGGCTTTGGCACTATCTGAACAATACCAAGACGTACGGGCCTGTACAGGGGATGTGCTAAATCCAATTTGATTATTTACAATGACATGAAGGGCCCCCCCGACGTTATACCCCTCAAGTTGCGCTAGTTGTAAAGATTCAGCGACAATACCCTGACCAATAAAGGCGGCATCACCGTGAATCAGCACAGCTAAAGCAGCATCGTGCCCAAAAGGATCATGGGAAGATTGGCTTTGCAAAAAATAGGTTCGTCCAAGGGCAATGGGCACGATGGATTCTAAATGGGAGGCATTATGCATCATTTGTAAGCTGACAGATAAGCCTTCTCTTTCCTGCTTTGCAGTATACCCTTGATGGTATTTGACATCACCACTGCCTGGGAAATCCTTTCGGGACTCTTGCTCATCAAATCCAGCCATAATTAAAGAAAGAGGCTTTTTAAAGAGATGTGCTAAGACTGAAAGACGACCCCGATGGGCCATTCCGATAACAAGGTGGTGGGTTTTTTTACCTGTGATCCAATCCACCAGATATTGCAAGGCGGGAATAAGGCTGTCATTACCTTCGATACTGAATCGTTTAGCCCCCGGAAATTTTGTGTGTAAAAAACGCTCAAATCCTTCTGTTTGCAGCAGATCCTCATAGAATTTAGTTTTCTGGGAGCGTGAAAAGAGAAGGGTTCGTCGTTCCAATCGATTTTGCAGCCAGATTTGTTCCTCAGGATCTTCAATATGGGTAAATTCTAGGGCCAGAGTTTGACCATAGATTCCGTGAAGGTGTTGAAGCAATTTTGAAACAGACCATTCTTGAGCAAAAGCATAGACTGTTTGATCAGGTTTTAAACCATACGTTTCTGGTTTTAAAAGAGGTGGCAATACTTTCTTTTCCAGGCCGAGAGGGTCGAGGTTGGCAAGACGGTGTCCAAATTGACGATAAGCGCGTAATAAACGTTCCGTGGCTAAGATTGTCTCCACGGTAGACTCTGGACTCACCACAGATCGTTTTTTTCGAAGAGGAGTAAAATAAGGCGGATCCGGTTCCAAATCCTGAAAAGGAAAGTCTTCAAACCACTGTCGCCATTCAGGGGATACACTGTTAGCATCTTTCTGATAGGCTTGATAAAGCCCTACCAAATAATCGCGGTTTTGGGCAAAGAAAAGACTCTCTTTAGAATAGCGTGAATCCTCAGGCACGTTCATCACCTCTGCATTGCTTGAAGCATTGTTTCCCCCAAAAGAGAGGGGTTAGAAGCTATGTGAATGTTGCGCTGCTTCAAAAACTCTATTTTGGCGGCGGCTGTTTCATTATGGCCAGAGATGATGGCGCCAGCGTGGCCCATACGTTTCCCAGAAGGGGCCGATACGCCGGCAATAAAGGCGGCAACAGGCTTGTAGCGTCCCTTACGCTGTTGGTGGTGAATGAACTCAGCGGCCTGTTGTTCATCATCACCCCCGATTTCACCAATAATTAAAATACCTTGGGTTTGTTCGTCTTGCCAAAAAAGATCTAAAACATCCACAAAAGACATCCCTTTTACAGGATCTCCACCAATTCCAAGGCACGTGGTTTGCCCCAGTCCAACGGTGGTGGTTTGCCAAACAGCCTCATAGGTAAGAGTCCCCGACCGTGAAACTATGCCAATCGATCCCAGTTGATGGATAAAACCTGGCATAATGCCGATTTTACAGGCGTTGGGCGTAATAATACCCGGACAATTAGGGCCAATTAAACGAAGAGGTTTGCCCCTGAAACTCTTTTTGACATGGATCATGTCTAAAAGAGGAATCCCTTCTGTAATGCAAACAATTAATTCAACCCCTGCGTCGGCAGCTTCGTAAATAGCCTCCGCAGCTGAGGGTGCAGGGACATAGATGACACTGGCTGTTGCTTGTGTTTTTTGAACAGCTTCATAAACCGTATTAAATACGGGAAGGTTTAAATGTTCCTGACCGCCTTTACCAGGAGCCACCCCTCCTACAAGCTGTGTTCCATACGCAAGCATTTGTTGGGAATGGAATGTGCCTTGTTTTCCGGTAAAACCTTGGCAAATTACCTTGGTATGATGGTGAACCAAAATAGCCATCGTTAGACCTCTCCTTTTGAGGCAATAATTACTTTTTGGGCTGCTTCTGCTAAGTTCTCTGCGGTGATGATAGGAAGACCGGATCGTTGCAAAAGTTCCAAACCTTGGAGATGGTGAGTCCCCTGCAGACGGACCACAAGGGGGACCTTAAGATGAGTTTCTTGAACGGCGGCTATAATTCCTTCTGCAATCAGATCGCAACGTATAATTCCACCAAAGATGTTAATAAAAATTGCTTTTACATCAGGATCTCTAAGAATTAATTCAAAGGCAATTTTAACGCGCTCTTTATCGGCACCGCCCCCGACATCCAAAAAATTGGCGGGATGACCCCCGTAAGATTGGATGAGGTCCAAGGTTGCCATGGCAAGGCCTGCGCCATTCACCATACAACCAATATCTCCCTCTAATTTTACATAACTTAGGCCATGCTGATGAGCTTTTTGTTCGGTAGAGTTCTTGTCAAAATATTGGTCCAGAGCCAGGAGAGTGGGTTGCCGGTACAAAGAATTTTCATCAATCGACAATTTCGCATCCAGGGCCACCCAATCCCCCTTTGCGGTTAAAACCAAGGGATTAATTTCTAATAAGGTTGCATCCAGCTTTGTATAAGCCCGGTAGAGATTTTCTGCACAAGCATGGAATTTGTCAAAAACATCCTGGGTAAGACCTAAAAAGCTTTTCAAACGCTGTGAATGAAATTGACGCAATCCAACAAAAGGGTCGATCAAAATTTGTTCAATACTTTTAGGAGCCTGTTGGGAAGACTCTTCTACATTAATTCCACCTGCCGCTGAACCAATAAGACTGATACAGCTGTGATGACGATTGAGCGTTAAGCCAAGATAAAATTCATGTTGGATTTGGCAGCCTTCCTCGATATAAACACAATCAACGATCTGTCCTTGAGCGTCTGTTTGAGAAGTCACAAGGGGTTTATGCAACAGTTTTTTAGCAGCCTGTTCAACTTCCCGTCTAGAATAACAGGGTATAATCCCGCCGGCTTTTCCTCGGCCTCCGGCATAAATTTGAGCTTTAACAATCCAAAAATCCCCCCCAAGTTCAGCCAAGACTTGATCGGCTTCATCAGAACTGTGGATTACCTTTCCCGGTAAGAGGGGAATATCGAACTGTCTTAACAGATCTTTGGCCTGATATTCATAAAGATTCACGAAACCCCCAACGTGTTTAGGGTTTGAATCAGGTTACGAACTCCTTGAACGGAGGTATCAAACTGTTGTTGTTCAATTTCCGTAAGAGAAAGTTCAAGAATTTTTTCGACTCCGTTGGCTCCTATCACCACGGGAACTCCAGCATAGATGTCTTTGACGCCATAGTGGCCTTGCAGCCAGGCGGCACAAGGCAAAATTCTTTTTTGATCATAAAGATACGCTTCGGCCATTTGTAAGGCAGCGCTTGCAGGGGCATAATAAGCCGATCCTGTTTGGATAAGATTGACAATCTCGGCTCCTCCATTTCGCGTACGCTCAATCAAGGTCTCCAACTGTTGTTTGGACAATTTTCCTTGGTCGATCCATGCCTGTAAGGGAACACCAGAAATGGTTGTATAGCGGGGCAGAGCCACCATGCCGTCCCCATGCCCACCCAACACAAAAGTTTGAATATCACGAACCGAAACATTAAGAGCTGCTGCTAAAAAGTATTGAAAACGTCCACTGTCAAGGACGCCTGCCATTCCAACCACGCGCTGAAAAGGAAGACCACAGCTTTTTTGCATCAACCAGACCATGGCATCCAAAGGGTTCGTTATGACAATGACGAAGGTTTCTGGACAATGTTGACGAATTTGCTGACCTATTTCTTGGATAATTTGGGCATTGACTTGCAACAAATCATCGCGACTCATGCCCGGTTTTCGGGCTATGCCAGCCGTTATGATGACGATATCAGCCTGGGACAAGGCTTTGAAATCACGTGTCCCCAAAACATTAAGGTCAATTCCATCAATGGCGGCTGCTTGACACAGATCAAGGGCTTTTCCCTGGGTCATCCCTTCGGCAATGTCGATTAAGACGACCTCTGCTAACTTTCGCTGTAAAATAAGATGAGCCAACGTTGCGCCAATGTTCCCGGCTCCCACCAAGGCAATTTTCTTTTTAGCCATAATTTGAAGATTCCTTTTTCAATATAGGATCGGTTTGTTTCAAAACTTGCGCCAAGAAAGCTCCTCCTTGTTGAAGTCCTTCTTCACTGATGCTGTGGTCAAGGTATTCACAGGTATAGGTTTGAACGGAAATATTCGATTCAAACAGGGCCTGTTCAGCCTGTACCATGGCTCCATAGGGGACAACAGTATCCAGTGTTCCGTGAATTAATAGAACCTTGGCTGTGGGAGAGAGAGCTGGCGTTTTTACAGGTGGGAAAAAAGCCCCCGAGTATCCCACAATGCCCGCTAAATTAGGAATAAAAAACAGCATTTCCAAAGCCAGAATCGTTCCCTGTGAAAAGCCCACCAAAGCCATATTTTGAGGTGATAATTGGTAAGTTGCCATCAGGGTTTTAAGGTAATTGGCAACAATTGGAGCGGATCGATTCAGGCCCTGACGTATATTAAAAGGGGAAAAATCGGGTAAGCCAAACCATTGATATCCCAAGGGGTTGACATCACACGCCTCGGGGCCATTGGGGGCTGCAAAAACGGTTCCTGGCAAAATTTCTTGCCAATAGTGAGAAATACCCAACAAATTATCCCCTGACGCGCCATAACCATGAAGAAAAATAACCATTCTGGAGACAGGTTCGGATGAAGGAGGAATATAAGTTTGTCCTTGAAGAGAGAGCATCAAAATTCTCAAGTATTTTTGATAATTCTTCCTTGAGTGATGTTCCCTGTCAAGAGGGCTGGTGGAGTTTTTCATGGATAAAAAGCAATATTAATTTTACATTAAGGTCGATTTTGTATAATGAAGTATAATTTTACGCAGACTTTGGTATGAGCATGTTGGGAATAAGATTGAGGGGAGTTATTCTTTTCTTGTTACTGTTGGATACTGTTTTTATGAGCAAGACTCAAGCAAGACTTAGTGAGGATGAGATAAAAGATTTATCGCGTCGCTATACTGATTTTAGAAAACAGAAGGTTGTGAACATTGGGGTTCCCGCTTGCGATGCGGTGATGTTTATTCATTCGCTGCACCAAGACCTTCAAGAGGCTGAAAAACGCAATGACGCAACAGAGTCTCAAAAGCTTGCCCAGGAAATTATTGCTATTATTAGTGAAGGGATAGGCGTAGGGGGGATTAATACCCAGCGTACTGCCACAGAGGATGAGAGAAAGATTATTTTTGGGGCTTTATCGGAAGCTTACTCTAAGGGTGCTAAAAGTATAACTGTACAAAATCCCACCGGGCATCAAAGAGTTGTTCAAAGTGTTATTGAAACGGTCTCTAAGCTGGCTGAGATGGAGAAGCAGGCTGAAAGAGAGAAGACTAGAGTGTCTTCACAACCAAGCTATCTCTTGTCGAAAGACTTATACAAGACGGATAGCGGAAGAACTTCTGGGCTGCAATCTTATAACTTTATTCAAAATGAAGCAGACTATAAAAAATTTATGAATCAGTATTTATGGGCTTATCTTGAAACAGAACCTCTCTATTTAAAGCTTATAGATAAACAGCTTTTAGAAAAACTTGAAAAACACTTCAAAGAGAAAATCAAAAACCTATCTTTTACTACTCAATATGATTTTATTAAAACTCTTTTGCGCGTTATAGACGAGAGCGGTTATTTTCCTCCTTATCAAGTGATAATAGAAGCTTTTAAGAATCTTTATGATCTAACCTCTATCACGGAAGAACGCGCCCTTGTTACAACTCACTTTATACTTCATCATAAGGTTTTTAATGCAAAATATATTTCTAAGTTACGGTTTTTTAAAACGCTTGCGGAATTAGAACAAGAATTACAAGACAACCCTTATTACAGTCGATTCTGTGAAAAACTTTGGCAAGCGCTTAAAGATGAAAGCCAGAAGAAAGCGTTTAAAAAATTTTTTCAAAGCGTTCCAGCAGAACAAAGGGAAGATTTTTTCCAGCAGGCTGAAAAGTTTCTATCGGATCCTGTATGGGACGAAAAGACATTTGAAATTAACCGGGATTGGCCTTACAGAATCCCAATGTTAGAAGTTTTAAAGTTATTAAAGTCGCTTGAACCTGAAGTTAGGAAAGAGTTTGTCACAGACATCTTGCGTATTCTCGTACCTTCCATGACCAAAGAACAGTGTGAACAGGCTTTTGACATCCTTCTTAAGATAGAACCAGAGCAAAGAAAAAAATTTGTTGAGGAAGTCGTAACTCTTTTAACATCGGATATAGGAACAGTTCAGCGTCTGGAGATTCTGGTATTTTTATTTCAAGTAGATTCTTCTGAAAGAGGAGATTTTACTATCCAAGCATCACGCCTTTTGATAGGACCCATAAATTCTCGGGATCGTACATCGATTATACTTAAATTGTCTCAATGCCCCAATACTGAAACAAGACAACAGGTGGTTAATCAAGTTTTAAACCTTATGCAAGAATTAAACTTGCCTAATGATAATATTTCTTCTGTGGCAAGATACTTTCTTTCTGTTAATCCTAATCAACGTCAAGGGTTTTATACATTTCTTATTCAGAATCGAGTTAGTAATCTTAATCACATTGAACAATTGAGCCAGGTTGCCAATCCTAATGATTGGCAAGCAACTTTAAATGGAATCAGGGGCGCCATCAACCAAGGAAGAGGCATTCAAGGGGGCCAGCAACGTCCTGGTATGAATAATCAGACAGTTCATGATAAGGCGTATGAGAGATCCATCAGTGAGGCATTAAATAAGCTTCAAACACGTTATAGGAGTCGACCAAGATATTCTTTAGAAGATTTGCAGAGATTTTATCTTGAAAAGATACAAGAATTTCAAAAAAATAAACTTTTATCCCGTGGGGAAGCCACCACAGCCCATCATTTTTTTACAGATGGTTTTGATCGGTTAGAGAATCGAGATAAAACTCAAAATTACCTGAATTTGGCTTGGCAAGCACTTAATGATCGAGAAATTGCTTTTGAACTTGGAAGTCAAGAATCTTTCAATGCCCAAGAGATTAATGAAAGGATTGCTGGTTGGCTTAGAGCAGGTCCGATTGATGCTCAACTGGCCTATCATTTGGATCGTTTGGGTTCTCAGAGTCTTTATAAAACCAAAGTTCAGCTTTTAGAAGCTGTTGAGAGAGATGGAAAGCTTATAACGTCTGGCCAATCGTGTGTAGGGGGAAGTTATAACCGTTTGATTGATGCTTTAAATCTTATTCATCCTGATGTGCACTTGGCTCTGGGAGAAGGGAACAAGAAAAATATAGAAGTGATGGCACGTGCGCAGTTTTTGAATACCCAGATGCTTACCATTTTAGAGCAGTTGTATCAAGATTCTCCGGAGGATTTTAACGCTAGAGAAACGATTAAACAAACGACCAGGAAAAAGCTTGAAGAGAGTTTTATAAAAGAGATTGAGACAAACTATCAGGGCTTAAGCCCTGAAAGGCGGCAAGAAGAACTGGACCGTATGATGGAGGACCAATTTGATAAGGCATATAGCCAAGCAAGTCCAATTAAACCTATCCAGGATTATATTGATAAAGGTTTAGTACAAGATTTAGAAAGTTGGTTAGATAATTATAATTTTCCTACCGCACAAGAAGTAACTGACTATACAAGTAATTTGATGAAAAAAAAATTGGAGGCTCTTAAGGATCAACCTTCTGATGATATTAAAGAAGACCTTATGGATGAGGCAAATATGTATGGAAAAAGTATAGCCAGCCAACATCGAAAGAGAATTTATAAAAATCTTATTTTAGAAATTCTGAAGGATCTGAATAACCAAGAAAACTTTCATCAAAAGTCTTCTGAAGAACAAATAAAGTTTTTCCAACAAGCCCTTCAAGGCAAACTTAAGAAGGATAAAAATCTTGTGGTGGTTCCGGATGGAAACGAACTCAGAGGCGTTCTGGCAGAGCACGACATTAGACAACTTATAACACCCCCGTAGTATCACGGGGGAATTTAAGATTTGAGAATTGGCTTTTAGCCTTATCTTCTTACTCCTTTTTGAAGCTTTATGGGATCGTTAACTTTAATTTCATTACGCAGGTTGGCGGCATCTTTGCGAAGATCCCCCAGGTCGGGGTTATGGGCAGCCTGGTTAAGCCAGTAGAAGGCTTGAGTTTGGTTAGAAGTGACGTTTTGTCCCTCTTTAAGAAGAGCACCTGCATTAAACTGTCCTGGTCCATACCCCCGTATGGCGGATCGCTCGTAATAATAAAGGGCCATCATGGGATCTTTTTTTACGCCGTCTCCTGCCAGATAACTGTCAGCCAAAGCTTTAAAAGCTGGGGCATAACCTAAGTGACCAGCTTTGTAAAAATAAAAGTTGGCTTTTGGGATATCGGGCGTAACGACTCCACCTTGCAGATAAAGGCATCCTAAAAGAAACACCCCCTCGGGGTGGTCCATTTTTTCCAGGGTTTTCAGGTAATTGAGGGCAGCTTCAGGGTGATGCTGTAAGTGATAGGAAACATAAGGTTCAATGGCGGAGCCAAAACCTTTGGGCTGAAAACTGAGGATGGTTAAAAAAACCATAATAAACCTTAGAAAAATCATCCTAAACCTTTTGTTTGATTGGTTAAGGCTTTTATAATTCATTCAAACACTTGCCAAAAGCTTTTTATCAATGCTATGAAAGAAACCAAATTGGTCACATAGCTCAGCGGTAGAGCACTACGTTGACATCGTAGGGGTCACAGGTTCAATCCCTGTTGTGACCACCATTTTCAAGTGAAATACGCCGAATCTTTTGATACAATCAAAAGCTACACTTAACATGTGTTGTGGGTTAAAGGTGCGTTGGTTTTTCATTCTAGGTGTTTTAGGAGCGGCTCTTTTAGGATTCGCGGCTTTTTTGGCGAAGTCAGGACCTGAGGGTAATCCTAGTCAACAGGTGACGGTTGTGATTAAGCCAGGAACATCAAGCTATCAAATCGCGGAACAACTGGCTGAAGAAGGGGTTTTGTCCTATCCATGGGTATTTCTGATCGCCCATTGGTTAACTTATCCCCGAAAGCCTCTTATTGCGGGAGAATACGCTTTTGCCAAAAACAGTTCTGGTTTTGAAATTGCTAATCAAATGCAAGAAGGCCGTGTTGTGATCCGAAAATTTACGATTCCTGAGGGGTGGACGGTCGCTCAGGTCGTGGCAAGTTTGGAACAAATTGAGTGTTTAACAGGAACCATACAAACGACCCCTTTCGAAGGAAGTCTTTTGCCAGAAACCTATCTTTATGTTTATGGAGAAGATCGGCAGGTTTTAGTGAACCGTATGCAAAAAGCTATGCAGCAGCAACTCAATCAGTTATGGCAAACGCGTCAAAGTGATGATCGAATTATTCAAACCCCCGAAATGGCATTGGCTTTAGCATCGATTATTGAAAAAGAAACAGCCATTAAAAGTGAAAGGGGTCGTATCGCGGGAGTATTTATGAACCGGTTGCGTTTAAAAATGCCTTTGCAATCAGATCCAACGGTTATTTACGCTTTGACACTGGGGAAAAAATCCCTCGATCGGCCTTTGTCGCGGGCAGATTTATCGGTAGTTTCGGATTATAACACTTACCGTGTCATAGGGATACCCCCAGGGCCTATTGCTTGTCCTGGTAAAGAATCCTTAAAGGCCGTTTTAAATCCTGAATCAAGTGAGGCTCTATACTTTGTGGCTAACGGCAGTGGGGGGCATACCTTTAGCCAGACGTTAGACCAACATAATCGACATGTGGCTTCTTGGCGTCGTTTGAATCGCTTTGCCAAAAAGGGGGAATGATGCCAAAACAAAATCAACGTGGTCTTTTGCTGGTGATTTCTTCTCCCTCGGGCGTAGGAAAAACGTCTATTGTAAGTCGACTGCTGTGTATTGAGCCTGATGTTGTGATGTCCGTCTCAACAACCACGCGCCCTCCTCGTCCAGGAGAGGTTGAGGGGAAGGACTATTATTTTGTTGACCTAAAAACCTTTACCTACAGGTTGCATCAAGAACAGTTTTTAGAACATGCCGAGGTTTATGGACATTATTATGGTACCCCTAAAGGCTTTGTTTTTGATCGGTTAAACCAAGGTTTCGATGTTGTTTTTGATATCGATTGGCAGGGGACGCAACAACTGGCCCAAACAGCAAGGCAAGATTTAGTCACGATTTTTATTCTTCCTCCCTCTTTGGCAGAACTTGCCAAGCGCCTTCGTAATCGTGGTTTGGATAGTCAAGATGTTGTAGAAAAAAGATTGGCTCAAACGGCCAATGAACTGAGTCATTGGGCTGAATATGACTATGTTATTATTAACGACTCTCTTGATCAATCCGTGCACCAAGTACAAACCATTTTAAAAAGCGAACGCTTGAAAAGAATACGTCAGCCTTATCTTGCGTCTTTTGTGCAACACTTGCGCAACTCTAAGTTGTGAAAAGTTAAAAGAACATTTTATAATTAAAGAATGAATTTGTTTCCTAAAAAAATGCCCATTCAACGTCATGAATTATTTACAGGCCTTGATATAGGATCGAGTAAGATTTGCTGTGCAATTGCCAGACTGGATAGCAAGGAGGCTGGTTCTGAAGGGGAAGGTGTCGCTTCTTTGCGTGTCATAGGGGTGGGATATCAGGTATCAAAAGGCATTAAATCAGGGGTTATTACAGATTTAGAAGCTTTGGAAGATTCGATCTTAACAGCTGTTCAAACAGCGGAACAAAGCGCTGGCCAAAATATTGATAATGTCTATGTCAGTTTGCCAGCCTCCGTAACGCAGTCGCATATTTTAAAAACGGAGATTCAGGTTTTTGGAAGTGCGATTGATGAAAGCCATTTACGTCGTCTTTTGACAGTGAATTGTGAAGGTGTTGTTTCTCCCGATCGTCAGGTTATTCATATTCTTCCCTTGTCATATACATTAGATTCTATCCAAGGAATCCGAGACCCTCGGGGGATGGTGGGCGAGAATCTATCAGCCTTTGTTCATGTAATCAGCGCGCCTGTTGGATTCCTTCGCAATTTAAGTGGTTGTATTGGGCGCTGTCATCTGGATGTTGCGGCTTATGTTTCTTCTGCCTACGCTTGTAGTTTGGCGACTCTTGTAGAGGATGAATTAGAGCTGGGGGTGACTGTGATTGATATGGGGGGGGCGCAAACTACGTTGGCTTCATTTATGGAAGGTGCCCTTGTTAATATTACCTCGATCCCTTTAGGGGCAGCGAACATTACGAATGATATTGCCCGGGGACTAGGAACACCTCTTTCCCAGGCAGAGCGTTTGAAAACTCTTTATGGGACTTTAATTCCCTCTGCAACGGATGATAGAGAAAGTATTTTTGTTCATTCTTTGGGGGAAGCAACTGGTACCCCCCACCATCATATTCCGAAAGGAACTTTGACCCATGTTATTAATTCGCGGGTGGAAGAGATTTTAGAATTGGTCGTAAGAAAAATTCAAACATCGGCGGTTGATCCTTTGGTTTATCAACGTTTTGTAATGACAGGGGGTGGCAGTCAGTTGCAGGGCTTGCGTGAACGGGCCATGCAATTGTTGAATAAGCAGGTTCGTGTGGGGGTTCCCATGAGTTTGACAGGAACTTTTGATATTCTTGATAATCCTGCGTTTTCCACCTGTGCTGGGCTTTTGCAGTATGGATTACAGGACTATAATGGGGATCAAGTTGAAACCTTGACGACAGGAAATTGGTCATGGGCCCGTCGTATGGTTATATGGTTTAAAGAAAATTTTTAATGATTCTGGCGATAGCATGACGAAGCTGATTGTCTTTCAAATGGATCCTTTGGAAACGTTAAATCTAAAAACGGATACAACGTTAAAAATAGCATGGGAAGCGCAAAAGCGGCGATGCCGCTTATTTTTTTATACACCCGAGGCCTTATCTTTTTATAACAATCGCCTTTATGGCAAGGGTTCTTTTTTTGAATTGAATGCACAGGGGATTCCCTTTGTTCCTGGGGAACTTGAGGATTTACCTCTTGACGAAGCGGATATTATCTTAGTTCGCCAGAATCCCCCGGTTAACAGTCTTTATTGGACGAATACTTATTTGTTAGAGTTATTACAGTCATCGACTAGGGTGATCAATTGTCCTATGGGCCTTAGAACGGTTAGTGAAAAGCTGTTTACTTTAAGGTTTTCTGATTTAATTCCCGAAACACTGATAACATCGGATTCCTATGAAGTCTTAAAATTTTTAAACTTCCATCAGAGGGTTGTGATAAAACCTTTATATGATTATGGGGGACGTGGGGTCCTTTTGTTGCATCACCATGATCCGAATGTACAGCCTCTTTTGGAACTTTATAAAGAGCATTATCAAGAACCTTTGATGATCCAGCGCTATATTCCTCAGGTCGAACAGGGTGATAAAAGAATTATTATGCTTCAGGGGCAGTGTGTGGGATCCTACTTGCGCCAGCCTGCATCACAACAAATTCGCAGTAATTTGCGAGTTGGGGGCAAAGCTTTGCCTGTGGTTCTTAATAAAGACGATGAAAAGATTTGTCAAACCTTGGCGCCTTTTTTAGAGAAACAAGGAATTTACTTGGCAGGGTTAGATGTTATTGGCCCTTATCTTACCGAAGTTAATGTAACGTCGCCAACAGGATTTGTGACTTTGCATGAATTATATGATATCGATGTTGCAAAGCATTTTTGGGATGGTTTAGGGATTTAAAATGCAAGCATCTTTTCCCACGATTTTAGTCGTTGATGATGACCACCGCTTGCGATCGTTATTGGTTCAATTCCTGTCTGAAAACCAGTTGCGGGTACAAGCGGCCTCTAATGCAGCGGAGGCCCGTTCTTATTTAGCGTGTCATCCTTATGATGCGTTGGTGATTGATGTTATGATGCCAGGGGAGTCTGGCGTTGATTTGACGCAATCCTTAAGACAGATATTGGATACGCCGATTTTATTACTGACGGCGCGGGATCAGTTGAGTGATAAATTACAGGGGTTTGAGGCAGGGGCTGATGATTATTTGACCAAACCGTTTGAACCCGAAGAATTGTTAGCCCGCCTTCGTGTTTTGTTGCGTCGTCCCGTAGAAGGGGGGGGGCGTGTAGAAAAGGTTTGTTTTGCAGATTATAGTTTTGATCTGGAAACAGGGCATTTTTATCATGCAACCCAAGGGAAGGTTTACTTGACCTCAACCGAGATGATTTTATTAAAAACATTAGCACAAAATCCACACAAGCCTTTTTCTCGCCAAGAATTAGCGCAAAGGATGGGACATCGTGTTAGTGAGCGTACGGTAGATGTACAAATTACACGATTGCGCAAAAAAATTGGTGACGATCCACGCCAACCCCGTGTTTTGCAAACCATTCGCCATATTGGTTATGCATTATGTCCCGATTAGGTAATTCTTTTTCTTTGACGTGGCGGTGTTGTCTTCGACCTTGGCAATTTTTAAAGCGCTTTTTTCCCAAAAGTTTATTTGGGCGATCTCTGGTTATCTTGGTAACGCCTTTGATTTGTGTCCAGGTTGTTTTGGGATATATATTTTTTGATCGTCATACCGAAACTATTTTAAGACTTTTGTCTAATACGATTGCGGGTGATATAGCTTTGGTCTTGGATTGGATTGAGCGAGGAGATGATTTTAAGCGTATTCATAGTTTGGCCCAGAAAGATC
>JAJZHT010000010.1 GCA_021804455.1 Pseudomonadota bacterium
TTTCCTCTTTCATGAACCGGCTGATCGACGACGGCTTACCTTAAAGCCCGTTTGAGCCCATCTTTGACGCTGCCTTGGAGGGTTTCCCCATCCACGTGTAAAGCGTTTTAGCCTTACCCCCCTCATTCCCTTGCCGTTTGCGCTGTCGGCTGTTTTGATGGCTTCGCTAAATTTACTGATGCTTCCCTAAATTCTGATGTATAAACGGATGGCTTAACAGACACGGCTTCCTCCCTTTTCCTTCATATATCTATCTTATTAAACTGTCCGTTATAATGTGGCCACATCATACAACATGAGGTGATTAAGTTAACACCAAATTAATTTCCATTTTTTATTTGGTAGAAGTAGATTTTTAACTTAAGTGCGCTATATGTTAAGGGTGAAGGTAACCTAATAGGGAGTGAAGAGAGCCCATGAAAGTCGCACCAAGAATCTTAATTTTGATAGTTTTGTTGATAACAAACAGCCTTAAGGCTGCATCCTTGCTGCAACAGGAGTTTTATAAGAACCCTAATGGGCGTGAGATGAATGTAACTATCAGCGCTAAGGAGGAAGGATTCTTGGAACAGAATCCCTTTGTAAAAAACATCGTTGACTTCTGCGTTGAAGGAGAAAAAATTGATGTTCCTAAACTGCAACAGCTTTTTTATCAACCTGATAGGGCAACATGGTCGGACCTTTACCAGAAAAGCAACCAAGGAGAAGCAACGGCCTATACAATTTTGCTTGCACTTGATCAGGCTAAGGCGACGTTATGGGAAATGTTAAAAACCGAAGATTGCCTCGACTCCGAAAACCTTCTTTTCCATTTGCCTTTGTTAATGGATGAAGCCATTTTAAAAATTGCGACAGGTTGTTGGGGAATTTCAAAGAATCCCGCTACGACAGAACAAAGAAGGGAGTTAGGCAGTATTCTAAAAGGAGTGGGTGTATCGCAAAGAAGCTTTTTCATGAAGGAAAACTGGGAAGAAAGAGAAGATTTTCAAGCTACACAGACTTCTGACCATCACCAAGTGGTTTTAGCGCTGATTAAGGGGGATCAGGGGGAAGGGCTACCTGAAAATTTTCCCCAGGACTTGCAAAAATGTAGGCCTAAAATTGAGAAAAAGCTATGGAGAGATCTTGTACAAGGCCGCTGTTCGACGCGTGGATGGATAAAACGTAAGCCTTTAGAAAATAGGCGTCAGGAATATCTTATAAAATTTGCTGTTGATCCAAGGAATCGGATTGATAATACTCTGACCTATCTTTTAGAATCCTCTTTATTTTTGAATGATGAAGGTGATTTTTTGCAATCCTGTGTGCGCTTTTTACAAAGCAAGCTTTACAAGATTAATTCAGAAAATTTAAGAAAAGTACTAAAAAAATTCAAAGATAAATACGGGAATCTTCCGAAGGATAAAAACACGAATCTTTATGATTTACAGTTGGTAAATAATTTACTTGAGCTAGGGAAGTCATCAGAGACTTTGGATCAAAAAACGTGCCAGGATTTTGTGGAAATTCTATGCTCCCTTTATGTTAACCTTGGTGCCACTGATGGTAATGAACGTAAGGGTATATTACAGACCTTCTTATATTTATATAACAAGGAATTGAAACTAACGCCCGAACAACTGGAGGCTATCGAGAAGAAGACGAAAGAGGATCTAGCAGTTAATTACGATAAAAGCGAAGAACACGCGTATATCGAAGGCTTAACAAAACAGCTGACAGCACAAACGGCAAGGGAATGAGGGGGTAAGGCTAAAACGCTATACGTGGATGGGGAAACCCTCCAAGGCAGCGTCAAAGATGGGCTCAAACGGGCTTTAAGGTAAGCCGTCGTCGGTTGCGTCGGTTCATGAAAGAGGAAACCCTTTCCTGTAAGACAGTTCAAAGGACGAAGGCAACCACGCCTTATAACCCTAACAAACCTGGGACTCCTCATTGATTACAGCGTCACTTTAAAGTTATGACCCCCCACGCTCCTGGGTAGGTGACATAAGCTCTAGACCTACCCACGAGGGTGGGCTTTATCGGGCAACAGTTATGGATCTGTATTCCAGAAAAGTTGAGGGGGAATCCATGAGGGATCGTCTGAAAGCTGAAGGGGTTCATAACGCTTTACAGAGGACCCTTTGGAAACGTAAGCCTTTTAAAGACTTCATTTGGCCCACCGACCAAGGCCATCTAGGCTTCTCATCGTCATCGCACAACCATCAAACAGCCTCCGCGGGTCCAGAGTATGAGCCGTAAAGGAGATTGTTGGGATCATGCCGTTGTTGAAAGTTTTTTCCACACTTTGAAAACGGAATGAACCCATCACGACACCTTTAAAACCAGACAGGAAGCTAAAAAGGTTATCTTCGAATATATTGAGGTCTTCTATAACCGAGTTAGAATCCATTCAACTCTTCATTATCGGTCTCCAGAACACTTCAAAGCTTCCCAGAACATTAACACCGAACCTGTCCAAAAATCTGTTGCCAGATCAACCTTGAACGGTTTAACCCCCATGAACTATATTCAAAACATCCTATCCAGGCCCAATCCTTAAGTCTCATAACACATGAACTTATACAATTTTTTTCGAAAGATTGAAAAAGGGTTTCAGTTTTTATATGATAGCGGTTTGATAGTAAATTAATGGTTTTTAAGAGACGAGTTAGGTTAAGAATGGAAAAAAGAATTCCCATGACCCTACGCGGGTTCGAGCAGTTACAAAATGAAGCGCAGCATCTTAAAAATGTTGAACGTCCTGCTGTCATTAAAGCCATTGCCGATGCACGAGAGCATGGTGACCTTTCTGAAAATGCTGAATATCATGCGGCTAAAGAACGTCAGGGATTTATCGAAGGTCGCCTGGCCGAGCTGGAGGATAAAATTAGTCGTGCCGAAATCATTGATATCAGCCAGATGGCAGGGGATGATATTAAATTCGGGGCAACCGTAACTTTAGAGGACGAAGATACTTCAGAGATTACTCGTTATCAAATCGTTGGTAGTGATGAAGCGGATATTCGTCAGCATCTTTTATCCATTACTTCTCCTTTGGCCCGGGCCCTTATTGGCAAGAAAAAGGGTGACAGCATTGAGGTTACAACACCAAATGGCAGTAAGGCTTATAGTATTCATCAGGTCCAATACTTATAATTCTTAGGGGGGTGAAGCACACTTAAACCCCTTGAACCTTTGTGGGAATTTTTCAGGCTTGCGTATTCGGCATGGAAAAATTATTCTAACCCATACTTAAAGCAGGAGGTGTGCGAATGAAAAGATTGTTAGGACTTTTTTGGCTAAGTTTTTTGTTGGTTGCCTGTGGCGAGCAGTCCTCTGACTCTAAGATCGTTATAGGAACTTCGGCTGATTATCCACCTTTTGAATTTTACCAAGACGGTGAGATTGTAGGGTTTGAAGTTGACCTTATGCGCATGATTGCTAACCACCTCAAAAAGACCCTTGTTATCCAAGATCTTCCTTTCGAAAGCTTAATTGCTGCCCTGCAATCAAAACGTATTGACTTGGGAATTTCGGCTTTTTCAAAAACTCCCGAACGTTTGGAAAAGGTGGATTTCAGCATTCCGTATCACCAATCGTACACAGTTCTTATCGTTAAAAAAGATTCTGCCATTCAATCTTTTCAAGACCTATCTAATAAAACCGTAGGCGTCCAACAAGGTTCGTCTTATGAAACATTAATTCAACAGCACTGGAAAACTCAAGTTCCCAATTTACAGTTGCGTTCCCTGTCCAAGATTCCGGATTTACTGCAAGATTTTCATTCAGGGCGAATCCAGGCATTAGTTGTAGGGAATACGGAAGGATCCAATCTTGTTGCTAAGAATCCTGATTTCAAAATAATCCCCATAGCCGGAACCGAAGTTTCGTACGCCATTGCTTTTCCCAAAGGTTCGCCTTTGGTTGAACCGGTCAACAAATTATTGAAACAATGGATCGGGGATGGAACCTTGAAAAAAGCAGAGCAAGCCTGGATGTCTGGCAAAAAAAACATTGTAGCCAATCACAAGGATTAGTTGTGCTAGATTTTGCCAACCTTTCTCACTCTATTGCGTTTATCAGCGGGGGAGTGGTCATTACCTTAAAATTCGCCTTCTTTTCTCTTCTGTGTGGTCTGCCTTTGGGATTTTTTCTTGCTCTTGGTAAACTTTCCAATCTTTGGGTTATTAAAAAACTGGCGGCAATTTATACTTCTGTTTTCAGGGGAACCCCTTTGTTGGTTCAACTAGGACTTGTTTATTATGGCAGCCCTTCTTTAACCGGTTATTCTATTACAGCGTTTGAGGCAGGCATTATCACCTTTTCTTTAAATTCAGCCGCTTATAGTTCTGAAATTATTCGCGCAGGTATCATGGCGATTGATCCAGGTCAATGGGATGCAGCAAAGGTTTTGGGGATTTCCTGGTTACAAACCTGGCAAAAAGTGATCCTTCCGCAGGCTATTCGTAATATTTTGCCCGCCTTGGTGAACGAAATGGTCGATTTGTTGAAAGAAACAGCTTTAGTGTCTGTCATTGGCGAAATGGATTTATTCCGTCGGGCCCAAGTTGTTGCCGCTGAGCGATTCTCTTATTTTGAACCAGTTATAATTGCGGCCTCTTTATATTTCATCATGGTCATGATGATCAGTTTTTTAGCTAAAAAACTGGAGAAAAAGTTTGCTTATGCTTAGGGTCCAAACTTTAACCAAACGTTCCGAAGGCACAACGATCCTTGATCAGGTAAGCTTTCATGCAAAAGAAGGGGAGATTACGGCGATTTTAGGTCCTTCTGGGGCAGGGAAAACCACTCTTTTTCGCTGTTTAGCCCAATTGGAGAAACCCGATGGGGGTGTGATATCCTTTGATCATAGAGATTTAAGTTCCTTATCTCATGGTGAAATCGGATTAGTGTTTCAGTCTTTTCACCTATTTCCTCATTTAACGGTTTTACAGAACCTTACTTTAGCCCCCATGGGAAGGGGGGTGTCGCGAACAGAGTCTGAAGCAAAGGCTTATCAATTACTAGACCAATTCGCAATAGGTGATAAAGCAAACGTGCACCCCAACCAATTGTCGGGGGGGCAAAAACAAAGAGTTGCCATTGCTCGGGCGTTGATGTTAGATCCGCCTATTTTATTGTTTGATGAACCCACATCCGCGTTGGATCCTGAAATGGTGAAGGATGTTGCTGACATTATTCGTCGATTAAAAAGCCCCGGACGTGTTATCCTTTTGATAACACATGAGATTCGTTTGGCTCGTTCGGTTGCGGACCATATTTTATTTTTATCAGCGGGTAAAATTTTGGATGATTATCCAGCCAACAGTTTTTTTATACCAGAGAATTTATCTTTATTATCGAATCGTGCCCAAAGTTTTCTGGAAAATTTGGCTTAAAGGGGAAAAGAAAATGAATTTACGATTACTGATGTTAATGGGATGCTTTTCACGTTTAGTTTGGGCTACCGATCAATCCAATCCGCTGGAGGCAAAAACAGCGCTTGACAATCAAGATGAACAAATTACCGAAACGGGTCATCGTATTGACGAATTGCAGGAAAAGCTTCGGGGTGAGATTGAACGCTATAACCAATTGGTTGCTGAACGGGCGGGACAAGCCGAAAAAGGTTCTGTTGCCGTTGCTGGCGATGAAAAAGGTGTTGAACATCATCCTTCGACCGATCTTACCAAAAGGGTAGAACAGCTGGAAAGAGAAGTGGCTACCCTTAAGGCTGGTAAACCTGATCTGGGAGGAGCTCGTACGACCGCCGAGGCTGAGGCCACGAAAAAAGCCTTTTCTTCAGCTCCTCTTTTAAAGGTTGATACACCAGCTACCGCTCAATACGCCCAAGCCCAGGCTTTGATGAAAAATGGAGAGCTTGAGAAAGCAAAAGAGTCCTTTTTACAGATTTTATCCAGTTATCCAGAGGATTCTTATGTCCCAAGGGTTCATTTACACTTGGGGGAAATTCATTTGCACCTCAAAAATTACAGCGAAGCCGCCAAATACTTCAGTTTGGCTTTAGAAGGAAAGTTAGAGGATGTTTTGATAGTAGAAGCCCGTTTAGGATCGGCTGAGGCAGACTTTCATCTTGGCAAAACAGATTCATGCTGTCAGCAAGCAGCCTTAGTACAAAAAAGCCCTTTAGGTGAGGATCAAACCAAGCGTTTGCAAGAAATTGTTAAGCAAGCAAAGTGTACCTCACCTTCTGAAAAGAAATCAAAATAAGGGATGGGTATGAAAAAGATCCTTGTTCTTGGTTTAACCCTTCTTTTTGGATTGGTTGGTTTTTGGTCATTATCTTCTCAAAAAAAATCTTCTTTTGATGTACAAAGAAAGCTTCTTCGGGTGGGTGTCACCGCAGGGCCTCATGCTGTGATTATGGAGAAGGTTAGAGATTTGGCGTCTCAGCAGGGTCTTTCTTTGGAAATTATTGAATTTAATGATTTTATTTTGCCGAACGCAGCATTAGCCCAAGGAGACCTTGATGTGAATTGTTATCAGCATCAGCCCTTTTTAGATGAGCAGGTTAAAGCACGCGGCTATTCCCTACACAGTATTATCAAAACAGTTTTAATGCCGATCGCGATATATTCTAAAAAATACCGATCGATTCAGGATATTCCTGACAAAAGTACGATTGCTATTCCCAATGATCCTACCAACAGCGGTCGTGCCCTATTATTATTACAAAAGGTTGGCTTGATAAAGTTAAAAAAAAGTGACTCTCCGACCCTGTTGGATGTTGAAAATTTTAAAAACCTTACGATAAAAGAATTGGATGCACCCAATTTACCAGCAACGTTGGCTGATGTTGATGCTGCCGTTATTAACACCGATTGGATCTTTATGGCCTCTCTTGACCCTCAAACAGCTCTGGCTGTTGAAAGTATTGATTCTCCCTATACCAATGTCATGGTGGTTCGTCAAGGGTTTGAACAGGATTCTCGTGTCCAAGCCCTTGTTAAAATTTATCAAAGTTCTGAAGTCAAACATTTCATTCAAAATACTTTCCAAGGGGCCGTGATTCCTGCCTGGTAAGCAAGAAGATCCACCGGGATAAATCCCGTGGATCTAAGTAAGGGCCTTAGTTTATTTTTCTTCTGTTGGAAAGGACATTATAATGCGTTGTTCTTTTTTTGCGGCTTTAAGAGCGATGCCCTCCTCTGCAAAGAAGGTTTTAAGAAAGTTTTGGTAGTGACGTTCGTTATCATCGACATTATCTTCTAAAATTTTCTGACTTAGGACGATCTCAGAAGGCAGGTCGTAAACATCCACAACGTTAAAGCGGTTTGTTTGGGATGAGGCATGTTTGCTGTAATTGGGTAAAGCCAATACACCCCATAAATAGGGTTGCCAATTTCTGTGAAAGGGGTATTTTGCATGGATTAACCCCTCTATACTAAGCATCTGCTTTTTAAATTTAACAATTTTATCTTTCAAAACATTTATTTGTTCTTCATGAGTCTGGGTTAATTGCGGGTTGGTTTCTTTCTCTTTTATAGCTTGCAGGTCAGTAATAGCTTTTTCTGTTGCCTTGATGGCTTGTTGGGTATAGTCCATCACAACTCGAGTTTGGTTTAAATCATAGAAAACTTCTTTAAAAAGAGATTCGTAGGCTTCAATACTCCTTTGCAACTGTTGGATGGGACTTTCTAAGGTTTTCAAGATTCCATCATTGCGTTCGGTATTTTTTTGTTCAAGGTCTGTTTTCTCGTTTTTCTTTTTTTCAATTTTGTCTGCTAACCAAGATAAGGCTTCTCGTTGTTGAGTATTAAAACACTCCGGTTTCAAATACGTTTCATAAAAATTATCAGCAATCATTCTGTAAAGATCGTTTAAATCAGGATCAGAAGCCGCAGTAAAGGGTGTGATGGTAAGGCTTTGAGGAAGAAGTGTGGATGTTGCCTTGTGATCTCTTTCTTCTGTGTATTGCAAAGAATGTTGCTTTAATTCATTTAATAAAGGAGAGTCTGGAAAGTTAATTTTCTCGGGTTCTTCTTCTTTGTTTTCTTGGATTTGTGTCAAGGTTTGGGGAGAATTCTCGGGCTCTTTTAAGGATAAAAGGTCTTCTGTCTTTTGTGGTGGTTCGGTTGTGTTGGGAAAAGGTGAAGTGGAAAGTGAATCTGTTTTTTCATTTGTAAGCTGGGTTGTTAACGGCTTTTTTTCCTGTTTTTCCTCTTCTTCAAGCTGCCTTTGCCAATCATCGTCCTCTTCAGGTGCAGGGAAAAGCAAAGCACCTAAGAACTCTTTCCAGGTTTGTTTTTGAGTGGGGGGTGAAGAAAAATCTTCAGGATCCATGGACCAACAAGGTGTTATAAAAAACTGCCAACATAATAAAAATGTGATGACATGGTTACGAAGGAATGGGATTAACATATCATTTTTTCCTTTCTAAGCATGATAATAAGTGGTTTCAAAGAAATTCTAGTACAATTTCATTAAAAAATGATTAAATAAAGTTACATTTTTTGATATTTAATGAAATTAACTTTCTTTTGAAAGGATTTCTTGTCTTTGGCAATCATGAAGGCATTATCTTCCAAGAATACAGACCTCCCATTAACCTTAAGTACTTATTGATACATTTAAGCAGCCATCCTAAATTGCTGATATCTGATCCATATGATTTTTATACTTGGCCATTCTCAGAATGAAACAACCCAATTTCTTTCTAAGCAAAAGTTGTGTACAGTGAGGCTTATGAACAGCCAATCAACACTTTTTCTGCTGCAATGGTATCAGGAGAATGGCATTGAGTTTCCTCTTTCTGACCAACCCCGTACCCAACAAGGCGAAGCTTTCGTGGCAACTGACCATAAACCAGAAAAAAAAACTTCTATCCCTCTGGGAAATGAGCACCCTGCCTATTCTTGCTATACCTTGCAAGAGTTAAAGCAGGCATTATTAAATTTTGAGGGATGCAGCTTGAAAGAAACGGCTATGAATTTAGTCTTTGCCGATGGGAATCCTAAGGCTGATGTCATGCTGGTTGGCGAGGCTCCTGGTGCTGATGAGGATCGGCAAGGTCTCCCTTTTGTGGGACAAAGCGGACAATTGTTGGACAAAATCTTAAAATCCATTGGTCTTGATCGAACCTGTGTTTATATTAGCAATATTATCCCTTGGCGTCCTCCGGGCAATCGCCCCCCAACAACCCAAGAAATTGCTCTTTGTCAACCTTTCATCCAACAGCATATCAATCTGGTTCAGCCTAAGATTCTGATTTTGTTGGGGGGAGTAGCGGCTAAAACCTTGTTGAATCGTACCGAGGGGATTATGCGATTAAGAGGTCAATGGCAAAATTATATGTTACACAAGGGTCAATCCATTAAAACCCTGGCAACATTCCATCCGGCTTATTTGTTGCGTTCACCAGGTCAAAAAAGTTTGGCCTGGCGTGATTTCCTGATGGTCAGAAAAGAGTTAGAGCAGCTTTAGACAACTATGCACCTGTTAACAATAATTGATTAGCGGCAGCACGCGCCTCTGACGTAATGGTGGTTCCTGCCAACATGCGGGCAAGTTCGTCAGTTCTAGCAGAGCCTGTCAAAGGGTAAACTTCTGTTTGATTTTGATCCCCGCGTGTTTTTTTTACAACACAAAAGTGATGGGAAGCATAAGCCGCTACCTGGGGCAAGTGGGTAATAGCCAATACTTGGGTATATTGTGCCAATTTCACCAGGCGCTGACCAATCGCAGCCGCCACGGCTCCCCCTACCCCTGTATCAACTTCGTCAAAAATAAGGGTTGATAGAAAACCATGTTGGGTCAAAACTACTTTTAAGGCCAACATCAACCGGGATAACTCTCCTCCTGAGGCTACTTTCTGTAACCCAGAAGGTTTTTGACCAGGATTGGCTGCAATCAAGAACTCCACCTCATCCATTCCAAGGTTGGTAGGGTGTTTGGGTTGGAGGGATACAACAAAAGAGGCTTGATCTAACTTAAGGCCAAATAACTCTTTCTCAACAGCTTTTTGCAGTTCTAAGGCCCCCTGCTGACGATAGAACGACAATTTTTGGCATTTTTCTTGGTAATCAGCCCAAGCCTGCTCCAAATTTTTTTGTAATTTCTCCAGGCTTTCTTCGGCATTTTCATGTTGATTCAAAAAATTTTGGCTTTTTTCTAAAAAAGAGGCCAATTCATCAGCCGTCACATGGTAACGACGTGCAAGGGCCCGTAACAAATGCAACCGTTCATCCACCTGTTCTAACTTTTGGACACTTTCTTGATCTTGATAATACAGTTTTTTTAATGTTTCTTGAGCCTCTTGAATCTCCAGAACCGATCGTTCTAGGGTTTCAGTAATATCATTCAAATCTTTGGAATCAACCGTATTCGCCCGTTCTAAATTCTTTTGAATGGTTACCAGATGCCCTACAAGGTCAAGGGGCTGATTTAATTCTTTCAAGGCCTGTTGAACAGCATGACTGATTTTACCATATTGGGCTAAAAGTTGGCGTTGTTGTAACAAAATTTGTTCTTCATCCGTGACCAGGTGAAGGGATGATAAATCTTCCACCACATGTTGATGAAGTGTTTTTTGGTCGAAACTTTCTTGACAAGATTTTTGATATTGTTTTAAGTCAATCTCGGCTTGGCGCCATGCTTGGTAGCTCTCTTTCACCTCTTCTAAAAGTGTCGTTAGGGCAGGGTGATAACAAAGACTAAATCGATCTAAAATCTCCTGATGTAAAGACACATCAAATAAATGATCAAATTGACTATGAATTTCCAGTAAAACCTCTCCAATCTGTTTTAAAAGGCGAATACTGATAGTTTGATCGTTTAAAAATGCCTTGCTTTTGCCATCACGCGATAATAAACGCCTTAACATAAGGCTCGATGTATCTAAAAATAGCCCATGTTCTTGCAAAAGATTCCACAAGGGATGATCCGGTTGTAAAGACTGGACATCAAATTCAGCCGTTACCACCGCTTGATCCGCGCCTTGACGAATCAGGCTGTTGTCACCCCGCATTCCCAAGGCTAGCCCCAAAGAATCCAAAAGAATTGATTTTCCGGCCCCCGTTTCGCCCGTTAAAACAGTGAAACCTGGTTGAAATTCTAATTCCAGCCGATCGATTAAAACAACATCTCGTATGGACAAACCGATCAGCATGTTATGACTTGCCTAGGGTTTAGCAGATCCTTGAGAGGATTCAATGTGCTTTCCCTGCATCAGGCGATAACTGTCTTTATACCACTCACTGTCGGGGAAATTATGTCCCAAAACAGCTGCTGCAGCTTGGGCCTCAGATTTCAGACCTAAGGCAAAATAACATTCAACCAGACGATGCAGGGCTTCAGGAACGTGGGACGTTCTTTGATACTGTTCCACCACGGTTTTAAACCGATTGATTGCGGCGATATAGCCACCTTGTTTTTGATAATAGCGCCCGACATTCATCTCCTTACCCGCCAGATGATCCTGGATAAAATCTATTTTAAAGGTGGCATCCTTAGCGTACGCACTGGTAGGAAACCGTGTGATAATTGTTTGAAACGCTTTAAGAGAATCTTCGGCTGGCTTTTGGTCACGTTCGATGATGGGAATTTGCTCGTAATAAGACAAAGCAATCATATAATAAGCATAGGCGACATCAGGATGGCCTGGATGTAACTGAATAAAAAGGTTAAAAGCCTCTATAGCCTCGTCGTATTTTTTAGCCTCGTAATAGCAATAGGCTGACATAACCTGCGCCTTTAAGGCCCAGTTCGAATAGGGATGTTGTCGTTCAACCTCGGCAAAAGCCTTGGCAGCCCTTACATACGTACGTGTTTCAAAAAGATCCATTGCCATATTGTATAAATCCTCAACACTACGATCTGTATAAAGATCTTCTTTATCAGCACAGGAGGACAAAATGACTAATACCACGAACAAAGAGACAACTTTTTTCAAAGCGGGGACAAAAAAAGACACTTTTAAAAGCCTATTTTGAAGAATCATAATTTTATCTTTAACATAAGGATCCGCGACCAGCCAGCTTTTATGCTGTTAGGACGAATGGCGCACCCGAGACGACTCGAACGTCCGACCTTTGCCTTCGGAGGGCAACGCTCTATCCAACTGAGCTACGGGTGCCTAGGATGGACTGACTATACTTCAGAATGTTGCCTCTTTCCAAAACATTTTATTGCGTTTGGGAATAAGACAATATAAATTACATATTATTTTAATTTGTTATAAATTGGATACATATGACACTAAAGAGTAAATTGACTCTGGCCGTTTCAATATTTGTGGCGTTTCAGAGTATACAGGCCCATGAGTCTGATTTCGGTTTGGATATGCAGAATCTGGGTGCTTTACACCTCCAAACAGGACAGCCCCCCGCTAACCCTGAGATAACCGTTGGAACAGGAATGGCCAATCTTCTTGCTATGCCATGGGGCCACGAAGAAGGGAATCTTGAGGTTAGAATGCCAAATCTTGGTGATTTGTCTTTTCAAACATCAACGGATTCGATTGAGCCTGAAACTGTAGTTATTGAACCTGAAACTGTAGTTTATGAAAAATTTACCCTTCATACCCCAACGCAAGCTTTCACAGATAGGGAAGGAAGTGAATTTTGGCAGAAATTAGGCCATTATGCCGGGGAATTAGCCGCAGCATCATTACGAAAGCAACAACAGTATGAAGAATCGCTTCAACAGCAAAATTCTATTCTTGAGAAATTAAAAAAAGAGGGCAGCCAAAAGCACATTATTTATGAGGGAGATATTCAAAGAATAGAACAAAAAATTGAGAAAAATAATTGTAAATTTAAAGTTTTCAGCAACCTACCCCGGCTTATGGAACAAATTTTTTTCTTAATTTATAAAGATCCTGATGCTGTAAACTTATGGACTTCAAACGAAAAGATGAGTTCGTGGAACCCCATGTCCGTTAGTATTACTCTCAATTCCTACCGTGTTGAAGAGTTGAAAAAAAATCCCCAGTTAAAAGATGTGGACTGGCATCAATTACAGACAGATGCCGAAGAAACTTTTTTCAACATTAATCATTTTTGTTTCCATTTTTGGAATATAAAAAGAGATTTTGAAAATGAAGCTCATGACTATTTTAAGTTTAGGGAGTGGATTGAATCTGCGGA
Organism: Pseudomonadota bacterium; assembly: GCA_021804455.1. Classification (GTDB taxonomy): domain Bacteria; phylum Pseudomonadota; class Alphaproteobacteria; order Paracaedibacterales; family CAIULA01; genus Finniella. The sequence continues at coordinate 13,089 of JAJZHT010000010.1, forward strand.
AAAAAATCCATCTTTTAAAGAAAAATCCCCTATACTTTCCAGTGTTACGGGAGAACTTAAAGAAACTTATGAATCCTTTATTATTGAAAGATTAGAAAAACAACGACAAAAGAGGGAGTCACTGGAGCCTGTACACGAATTTTTCAAAACAATGTGTGGTACGCTTCTAGATTTTGTCGAAGAAGTAAAGCAAAACAAAGAAGCTTCTAAAAATTGAAAATCAGAAAAGCAAGAATTGACCGATTAAAAGTTTTTAATGAAGGTCTCTTGCTTTTCATCCCCAACTTTTTCCATAATGGGGAAACATAAACCCAATTCAACAAAGTATAACTTATGCGCTGTTCTTCCTATTGCACAGCCGACCGTTACGACATTGATGATCTTGCCAAATATCTGCGAAGTGAAGGGTTAGACCCAAAATTTTACGATGATGTCATCCATGTTCATAGAGAAGATCTTGAAACCTCTGGTGAGATTTTCTATTTCCCCTATGGTTGTGTTGTTTTTTGGAATGTGGAAGAAGAAAATGAGCTTCACTATTTAAAGGAATTAAAACCCTACGAAGTCTTGACATTACAAGAATCCACCTATGAGGCCTGTGTTTTCCAGTATGGCCCCCAAACAACGATTAATGAAGAGGATGATGAAATCGTTTTGGAAAACGACGATGTTCTGATTAAGTTGTCGTTATCTCACGCGCTTTCCCAATCTGTTAAGTTGGATGTTTTCGAAGAATCGGTCAATCGTACGATTGAGAAAAACCGGCATTTGCCTTCTGAACTGGCAGAAAAGGGGAAAATTTCTCTGTCACGAAAAAAAATATCACAAAAGATAGGCGCTCTGTTTGCGGAACGTAATTCTGTTAATTTGCACAGTGATATTTTGGACACCCCGGAATTTTTCTGGCGTCGTCCCCGGTACGAACCTTATTACCAGATGGCTTCTCAATATATGGATATTGCCACCCGATTGGACATTTTGAACCGTCGATTGGATTCCATTCATGAATTGTATGATATCCTATCAAACGAGCTGAAACATGCCCATTCCTCTCACCTTGAGTGGGTCATCATCCTTTTGATCGTCAGCGAGGTTATCATGCACCTTTTAAAGGACTTTTTAAAATGGTTCTAAAGAGGGCCTGGAATTTTAGAATCTCGTAAAACTATTCCTCTCAACCAGGACACAACCAGACATAAACGTGATTTTTTCTTTCTTAAGGATAAATTAACCCAAAATAGGAGAAAATTAACATAATCTGAATCCCAGTATTTGTAAATATATGTTTGAGTTTATTGAAGTTCCTGGTGCCCCTATTGGAAAAAATAGGATTCGTGTTTACAAAGACTTTTCTGCATTTCGCCATAAAACAATTTTGATGGTGTTGGGGCTTAATGGTTATTTGGAAGGCTATGATACACTCTTTAAAATGTTTGTTAGACTAGGCTTTAATATTGTAAGTTTTGAGCATCGTGGTTCAGGATTATCTGATAATTTTACAGAAAAGCCAGGTTGCCACCACCTTGAATCTGAAGATTCCTTACTTCAAGATTTAGAAGTAGCTTTTTCTTGTATACCACCCACACAAAAAATTCATATGGCTGGTTTTTCTTTCGGTGGACCAATCAGCCTTCATTTTCTTAAGCGTTCACCTTTAGCTGCCCGAATAGAAAAGCTAATTTTATTTGCTCCTATGATTAAGTTTCTCACAAACAAAATTCCACCCCTTATTGCACGTTGGTATGCCTGGTTAGGGGCTAAAGTACTGCCAGAAAAAGATCTATACAAAAACTATGGACAGGGCATTTATGATCCAGAAAACCATACGACCATGATGTATGTAAAAGCTTATGATCCTCTTGTTTTAAGAAAAAATGCTCTAATCGCTACTTCGTGTCTTATAGAAATTAACAAACTTTTAAATATAGCGGAACAGTATAAAGATCAACCCAATACTACCAATATGTTAAGCCGAAAGGCATTGGATATTTTATTCCATCTGGTGAATACTTTGCCAAATCCAAATATGGTTAAAATTCCCACCTTAATGTTTACAGCGGGAAAAGAATTTTATGTCGATACTTTGGCTTCTATAAAATATGGTATGGATATCAAAAATTGTCAAATCGTGCATATTCCCCAAGCTCGCCATGGAGTCGTTTTAGAGACCCCAGAGATCTTCAAGGTTATGGAACAAAATATCAAAATCTTTATTGAAGATAATATATAGCGAAATTCTTATAAGGCTTTTCTGGTAATGTCATTTTAAATATCTTGAAAATATATTTATTTTTATTAAAATATTATATATTAGATTAAAAAGTCTTGTTTACATGAAAAAAGCACTTTTTGTTTGTTTGATAAATTTGATGCTTGCAGAAACAGCCTTTGCAAAGTCCTCTTTTCCAGAATCTTCACCTCAAAAAAATGGGCACAATGAAACCTTTCTAACACCTTCAAAGCTAAAAAAATTTTTGACTTTAGCTCTGCTTGTTGCGCAACACAGAAATTCAAAAAACTCTTCCCATCCTTACTTCTACAAACACAAAAAACATTAAATTGTTTTAAATAGGGTTGAAAAGAGCCCCGTGTTTCGTTAAAACCAGGGACTAAGTTTCCTAATCTTCGTTGAGGAACCATGAAACTGCTTCAGTTATTATGGCTTTTAAAAAGTGTTTGCTTGGTAGGAATAACCCCTGGTCGAGGTTGTGAT
>JAJZHT010000126.1 GCA_021804455.1 Pseudomonadota bacterium
TTTCAAAAAGAGGTTTCTTTATCACCTAGGTTAGATCTTTATCTTACACCTAAAACCCTTATCAAAACGTTAATGTTTGAAAGTCTTCCTTAAAACTGGCACACTGCATTAAAAGCTGTTTTTAAGAAAATAACTTTGGCGTGGTCCCATGATGCAAGCAGATGTGACAATTCTTGGCGGTGGTTTGGTTGGATCGATTTTAGCCGTGGGCCTAGCCTATCGCGGGTTAAAAATCGTCGTTTTAGATCATAACCCTCCTCTTGATTTTAAAGACAGCGGCGATGGTCGAACCACAGCCGTCTCGTACGGTTCACAGCAGATCTTTCATAAATTAGGATTGTGGGATGGTATTGCCTGTCACGCTCAACCTATTTGTGAAATTCGCGTTTTTGAGGAAGGGTCAGCCTGGACCGTGGATTATGACCATAAGGATATCGGCCCTCACCCGATGGGGTATATTCTTGAGAACCGCGTTATGCGTCATCATCTTCAACAGGCTTTAAAACACCCTCAAATAACTTGGCTAACTCCCTCTTCAGCGTTAAATTGCCAGCGTCTTTTTGATAAGGCTGTTATAACGACAACAACCGGTGAAGTTATCGAATCGAAACTAATCGTCGGGGCTGAAGGGCGCCATTCTCCTGTTCGACTTCAATCGGGGATTGGTGTCCACCAGTGGGATTATCCACAAACAGCCTTAGTCGCCCATATTTACCACCAAGAACCCCATCATAATACTGCCTGGGAAATTTTCATGCCCTCTGGTCCTCTGGCTGTTTTGCCCATGCTAACCTGTCCCCAAACACAACAACATCGTTCGGGTTTGGTTTGGGCTAAAAGCCGTGATTATGACTGGCACCATCCCACAAACCAAGACCTAGAAAAAGAATTTCTATCTTATTTTCCTTTTTACGGCAGTATTTCCCTTTGCAGCGAACGTTGGACATATCCTTTGTCTGCGTTAAAGGTTGATTCTTTTGTAGCTCACCGTCTTGCTTTGGTAGGAGATGCCGCCCATGTTGTTCACCCCATCGCTGGGCAGGGTGTTAATTTAGGTTGGAGGGACGCGGATGTCTTAACAACCCTTCTGGGCGATGCTTTTGATGTTGGTTTGGATATAGGAACCTTAAGCGTTTTAAAATCCTACCACCAAAAACAAAAACTCGATCACTGCGGTGTTTTGTGGATGACAGATGGTATCAATCGTTTATTTCGTTCCCCCTATAGATCAACCTACTTTCTACGCAATGCAGGCTTTGCTGTTGTTAATCACCTTCCTCCTCTTAAACGGTGGTTGATGCGTAAAGCCATGGGGATATAAATTTCTATCACTAAAAAGTCAAATAGTGCATTAAAAGTGTTGCGATAAGTTTTTCTTTGAAATCAAGAAAAAATACTCAAGACGATTTTGCAAAATTTCAGAGATAGGACCATTTTGTAAGATATGAACGCGTTTTAAATTTTGATGATGGGTTATAGCGACCATTAAAGGAAGGGTTGCTGCATTCTCAAGAGAAGTCAATTTTTGATTAAAGTTAAAAAGTTCATTTTTGCTTATATTCAATATCCTAAGGACAGAAAGATTCTCAACCATTTTCTCCAAAAGCAAAAAGCTTTTGTCTTTTATTCTAGACCCTATTTGATTGTCAGCTAAATCAACATTCTGCAAGCTTTTACAATCACATAAAAGACTTAAAAGTGTTTCAAGGGTTTTTGAATCCAAATTTCCCTGCGTTAAACAAAAATCGGTTAAGGCAAGAGGTTGTTGCAAAAGCCTCTTTAAAGATGATGAATTAAAAATCGTCCATTTATGAAAAGCAATCTTTTGTAATTTTGGCATGATTGTCGCGATACTTTCATAATAGAAAGGGAGGGTTAAATTCCATCCTGTAAAACTTAACTCTTTCAAAGAAGGGCAAACATTCATGTGATTCAACAACTCTGTAATGTGATGATTGTTGCCTTCGTTTAACAATTCCGTGGGTTGGCCCAGATAAATCCCTTTGAGTTTTTGACAAGGGCGTTTAACAAAAAAATCATTTAGGACCTTCACCCCATTCTCATCAAGAAAAAAATTTTGTAATTCCAAAAATTGTTTTTTATTTTTTAATTTTAAAAGAAAACGAAGTTGCTGTGCAGAATTTATTCCTATGTGAGATCGAGAGTTTGATGGATCAAACAATGAAAAAGGTAAATTCCGCTGAAAAGCATACCAGTATTGGTCCCGTAGGAATTGTCTTTTTGATAGGAAAGATGAGTGTGGAACAATATTAAAAACTTGTGGTAATACCCCATTTCCAAAACTTTCAGGAGTTAACATGACCCCTTCTGGAGAAAGAAATTGTTCTAAAAATTCCTTTTCTTGAGGATTAAAATTTTTGGTGACAGCCGTTTGAAGAATCAAACGAGCAACCGTTTGTAAGGCCACAAAAGGCGCGAAGGTGGCTTTTGTCGCAAAAACTTGTAAACAATCTTTTTGATCTCCCAACCATGAAACATCAATATGAGTTCGTTTGTAAATTTCTCCATTAGCCGATACGGTGGGCCGAAAGATTAAATCTAGAAGCTTGGCTCCTTCAAGAAAAGGAAATTTTTTGATAATATCTTGTAAAATTCTTTGGCCAATCTCCACCTTATTTTGTTCAAACTGTCTTGTGCAATCTTCCATTTCTTGAAGTTGAGTACTAGGATCTTCTCTGGTGGGAGAGATAACATATTCACCTTGATAAGAAAGACCTTCATTAGGAACAAAAACGGTCGCGGTTGTACGGTTAAAAAAAGAAACCATTCCCCCTTCTTTTCCTAAAATTCCAAAAAAGCTTGAATCAGGAACTGCTTTTGGAGTTTTTTCCAAAAATTCTACACAAGGTTGAATGTCAAGAACAGCAAGAGCTCTGGAAAAAACATTGATCGAAGGCGCTGATTCTCCTTCAGAATCTCTTTGAAAAGATTTTAAGAGCAGAGACTGAAGATAAAGATTCTTTTCAAAGGCGGCGTGAATTAAATAATCCACTGCGATTCTTGGATGAGTCCCCGATGAAACGATATAGCCACTCTGAGTCATTTTTTCAATGTGATCAACTTCGTAACCACAAAGAACCTGAATATTATGACTTTGCTTAAGGGCATGTTCCAGAACTGTTCCTAAACCTGTGGATTGTAAACCTCGCTCTTTCGTTCGAACACCGGCACAAAAGTGTTCTTCTAACCCAAGATTTTCTAATTCTTGTTCCGTAAGTTTTTCCGTCAAGGAGGAACCGAATAATAATTCAGCCATTTCATTAGGATTAGGAAATTGGCTTAAATAATGTTCATATCGTTTTCTTAAGTCCTGATGATGTTCTAAAAAGTCATCTTTTGTTAGAAAGCTTTGTTTATTTTTAAGTTCTCTCGTGCTTTCTTTGGCCAGTAAAAAGGTATTATTGGGGACTTTCGTTAGAACAAGATCTGTTTGAAACATCTGCCTAAAAAGAACCGAACCAAACAAACATTGATAAGCAGTTATTTTGTCTTTGGGGTATTCACCGCCCAAGTGTAAACGACAGGGAAGAAGGCTGGCCCCACTTAAAAGACTTTGATTTTTTTCTAAAAGGTAAATTTTACCAAAAGAGATTTTTCCTTGTTTGATAAGATTATCCAGTAAAAGAGCTGTTATAGTCCCTGATAGGCCGCCTCCTATAATTGCAACACTGGGAAGGGGGGATGTCTCGAGACGCAGCTCCTTTTCTAATTCTATCTGATTTTCTCGACTTAAGGTTTTTAGTAAAGGAAACTTTATTTTCAAAATATACTCATCAATCAATTTGTTTTGCTGGGAGACTTGTTTTAATAAAATCTTTTCCTGTTCTTTGGACGCGGTGAGGCCAAAAAGTCCATATTGGTAGCATAAAGAGAGTGTTAAAAGGGAATCATGATAATCTAAAAAATTTCCCTTCCTGATATACTGCTGAAGCTCTGTGTATTTTCTATTCTCTGGATAA
>JAJZHT010000127.1:0-2832 GCA_021804455.1 Pseudomonadota bacterium
TCCTCAACACTTCTTAACAGCATGGTACCTGTTATGAATATGCCTACTGATAATATCATTACCATTGACCAGTATTCATAGACAGAAATATGGTATAAAGAAGGATGGAAAATAATGTAAAAATCGTGGAAAGATAAAAGCATCTGCCCATGAAAACCCCTGATTCTGCCCAGACACTTCCCCATTGGGATAATCTTTTTGGAAACGATCCTTTAAAACAGAAGGGATATCAAAATGACCCAGTCCTTTTTCGGTTCCTACAACCTTAGCGTTCAAGTGAACATATTTTTCCAAAAGAAAAGATAACAAGGTTAAAGAGCATCGACCAAATCCCAAAAGATTTTTGTGGTTTTGCCAAAAAGAAAGATCCAAAGCCTTTAAAAAATCTTTTTGAGCATAACCGTCTAAAGCGCGATGATAGGTTGCTAACAGACTTTCATTTTCTTCCCTTTCCTTAAAGGAAGTATGATGAAAATCATGAGTTTTTCTGATTAACGTTGGTAAATTTTGCCAAGCTTTATTAACCTCCCCCCACATTAAACTTGCTGCTGCCATAAACGAAGTAGTGGCAGGTTGTAAAAACTTTCCCTTATCGGTTAATTCCCAATAATCATTATGAGTGGGCTGCAAAATTTTCATCTCCCACAAAGCTTTAAACAAACGTCTTAGTTTTGAAATAGGCACAGAAATTTCTGTTGCTATCTCATCCAAATAACCAGGTAAAAAATTAGGTATATTCAGTTCAACAGCTGAATAAAGGGCCCATGTTTTCCAAAAACCGACCATATCATGAGATAACGCGCTTAATTCGTGCCTATCGTTATAAGGGGGCTCATAAATCGTTTTTACAATTTCTCCTTCCTCGTTAATAAGAAGCCGTTTTCCATGAAAATCCTCGACATAGGCTATCCCATTATAAAAAGGTTCTACAGCAGCATAACGTTTTGTATCAATAAAATTGCCTTGTCGATCGATGTAAGACCACCCTTGCTCATCCTTAGCACGCGCAAAACTTTTATGAAAAATGTCAAGCTGACAAAACCATCGAGAGTGGATAAATTGTCCCATACTATTGATATGGGTATGGAGTCCTTTTTCATTACAAATAACAGCCATACCGTCTTTAAAATCGCCCACATAGGCATATTGGCATGGATATAAAGGCGTCCCTTCTAAAGTGATATGAAAATAGTGGTTTTGAAAATTCCGAACAACACAAAACCCTTCTTGAAAATTACCACACCAAGAATATCTTTGAGGATAAAAGAGGGAACCATCCGGTAAAATATGAAAGGCTTCCCCTGATAATTCAACAGCGGCTCTATGATGATAAAAACCAAAAGACCTTTGAAAACGTGGGGAATAGGCTGGGTTACCTTTTAAGTCAATATGATAAGCCCCTTCGGTGTCCAAAACAGGGGCCAAACCCGGTTCATGATATTTTAAAACTTTTAGAAATTTCTTCTCATAAAAAGGCTTGCCATCTTTTAAATGATGAGTTTCGCAAGGAGAAACTGAGATTTCTGATAAATCCATCATTATGTTAGGCTTTCTCCTGAAGAGAGAGGTTTACGCATATTGCATCCAACACACAACGGGTGATTTTTATAATTTTTTTGCAATGTTTGGTAAGACTGACTTAACCAAATATCTTCTAAAGTTGTCTCATAAAGATTGCCAAAATCTCCTAACGTTTTCCTTTGTTGATCAGGTGCGCAACAAGGACTAAATCTTCCCTCTGTATTAACCCAGGCTTCTTTATTTAAGAAAGGACAAACTGCATTTGGATCCAAATCAATCGGTGCCCGATGATCCAAATAAGTAATGTTTTCTAATTGAATAGGATAACCACTCGGTAAGAGGCGTGTTCTTGCCACGTGATGGGCTTTATCAACAGCCCGATTCCATCGTTCAATCGCTTCAGCGTTTCTTCTCATAGACAGATTTTCTATCTGTTTAAAATGCGTCCACAAATGATGCCCTTTAATACGGTCTACCCCCAATTCGATACCAAGATTAACAATATCCGCGAGCTCATCGACATTGTTTTCCAAAAAAGTAAGCTGAAAAGTCACTTGACAACGATTGCCACCTTTAAGCGCATGCTCATTTCTAATGCCAATAAAAGTTTTGATATGGTTTAGAACTTTTTCCCAATGGGAACCTAACATAATATTTTCTTGGGTTTCTTTAGTAGCTCCATTCCAGGAAAACTTAACATCTGACGTTATGGGAACAAGAAGCCTAGACCATTCTTCGGCACTTTTGCGTGGAAACGTTCCATTAGTTGTAAGGTTTAATTTCAGATGATATTCATGACAAAGCTGTATAATGTCCTCAAAATTTTTGTACATAAGAGGCTCTCCCATGGTGGAGGGAATAATTTCCCTTAAAGGAGAATCTTTTGCTTGTTCTAAAATTTGGCGAATCAGTTCAATACTCATCCTTTTTTTGGCTGAGCCTGCCTCTATACGTTCCTTCTTAACAGAACTATAAGGGGAAAAGCATTCGCACATAATACACCGTAAATTACAATCGTCAGGGTTCGTATCAAAAGTTATTCTCCAAGGTCCAGGCTTTAGAGTCATCGCTGACCGTTCCTTTCTTTTTTGAAAGAAGGTTCAAATAAATTTTTTCCAGAGTCTTAACGTGGTTTTGAATAGTGGGAATATTCCCATCTAAGGAGTATAAATAACGTTTCTGTCCTAGTTTTTCGGCCAAAGACGGATCATCAACCAATCTTTGCATTTGTTTTGTTAAACTGGCCTCATTTCGAAAATGAAATAGCAAGCCATTGATTTCATGGTGTACGTATTCTTGCATTCCACCAAC
>JAJZHT010000127.1:2842-3940 GCA_021804455.1 Pseudomonadota bacterium
GCTGTAATAACAGGGACTCCCACTTGCTGCGCTTCGTGAATAACAAGGGGTGAGTTTTCAACCCAAATAGAGGGAACCACAATAGCATCAACATGATTAAAAACGTCTTCCACGATCGAAAGATTCGAATATTCAGGTAACCATTCAATCCGATTTTGAACATCCGCTGAAAACCCAGACGCTATTTGTTTTAAACCAGCGGTAACCTCCGCTCTTGAACGTCCCCAAATTCTTAATCGGCTTTCTCCTTTCAGTTTTGAAAAGGCTTGCAAAAGAAGATGAATCCCCTTTTGCGGCGTATGGGTGCCAATATATCCCCATACAAATCCTTTTTCTTTTTGACGTTCTCGATTCTTTAAACGGGAAAGATCAAAACCATAATCCAAATAAATCAGTTTAGAAGAGGGTATGGATAAATCTTTTTGAAATCGTTCTAAAAGGGAATGAGCCGGAGCTATCAATATATCAACTAAATCAATCATTTGCCTCAAATGACTTTGTCGCCTTGCAACCCACCCTGTCCAATAATCACTGTCTTGTTGCCATTCGTCATCCGCACCTGAAAAATAACCCGTGTAACAGTTCTCAGCACATTTTCTATCCTCTTGTTTATCACACCTGTTCCAAAGAAAAGGCTCTTGAGTGTTTCTTTGGATAAACTGACCACGAGGACACATTAACCAGTAATCATGCAGGGTAAAGACCATAGGAATCCTTCTCGCTTGTACTTTTTCCACAAGAGAAGTCGAAAGGTGATTCAAATGGCCTATATGAACAATATTGGGTTTGAGGGTGCTTAAAAGTTCATCAAAAATATGATCAATCGGCGCGTGTCTGTACCGATACCTTTGACGCAAAAGAGGTAAATTAACAATATGCTTGGTAACAGAGGATTGAGCGGCGTCTTGCTCGTGTCGTAATGTATAATCATCGAAAAAAGGGTTCTCTTCACGCGTAAAAACGTGCACTTCGTGAGAAGTTGCCAGTTCACGACAAAGCGTTTGGCTATAAACCTCTGAACCAGCGTTATAGGCAGGGGGATACCCATGAATAACCTTCATAATCTTCATGAAGCAACCTTCTTCAAAGTAAGAACTT
>JAJZHT010000128.1 GCA_021804455.1 Pseudomonadota bacterium
CTGTACTTGAGTTTTTGAGTAGACAGCCAAAGGGCTTTTGGAAAGCCTTTTAAGTCCTCACCCTGACAATAAAGTTTTTCATGTGTTTTAAACAATCACTCATAAAACCTGCCATTGTATTTTTTTTACAATTAAAGGACTGTAAAAAAACAGATTGTATTTTACGCCCAATAAGGCAGCAAACAATACCCCTTATAACCAAAATCTTTGTAGGGTCGCTTAACCCAACGAGAAACAGCTCTCACAATCAGGATTTCAGGTGACAGATTTAACATTTTCAACAAATGGTTTTCTAATCCCCATTCCAAAAATAGAGCCCAAGATCCCAACCCGTATCTAAAAACTTATCGTTTGCATATACTAAAAATTTGCGGAAAATTTCTTCGTATGTTGTTTTAACTCTATTACTGGATCACCCAGTACTCTTCGCATCAGGGTTGCTTCAAACCGATGCACCATGAACTCATGAGGAGATATCTCTTCGTCTATAGGTACAGCAGTTCCAAGAAAATATTTGTCCTAACTAAGTTTTATCAAAGATACCCTAAACCGTCTTGCTTATCTTGGGAGGTAGGATCCCAGAATAATCTTTATGGCGGTAAAAAAATATGAACTGGGTAGGGTCACGAAGATTTTTTTATTTCTGGCATGTTTGACAAAAATAGGTTGAGCGTCCTCCTTGGTTTTGCTTGTGGATGATTCCCTTACAGCGTGTACGGGGACAGGAACGCCCTTCTTGGTCATACACTTTAAAATGATTTTGAAAATTTCCCAGTTGACCATTGGGGTGTCGGTAATCTCTAAGGGTACTCCCCCCTGTTTGAATGGCTTTATCCAAAACAAAACGAATGGCTTTTAACAAAGCGTTGCATTCTTCTTGTGCTAAAGAATTTGCAGGGCGTAAAGGATGGATACAGCTTTGCCAAAGGCTTTCACTGGCATAAATATTCCCAATGCCTACTATCAGTTGTTGGTTCAAAAGTGCCTGTTTAACAGGTTGCTTTCGACTTGCCAGTTTTTGGTACAAGATTTCAGGGGTTAGCAAAGGATCAAAGGGTTCATACCCTAAATCTTTTAACAAAGGATGGAAAGAAATAAGGTCTCTCTCAACCCAATCCATCAGACCAAAACGACGGGGATCGTTATAGAAGATAGCGTACTGATGCGTTGTAAAAATAACATGGTCGTGAAGCCGGGGCTGGCAATTGTCTAGGTTTTCAATCCGAAAACGTCCTGACATCCCTAAATGAATAAGTAAAGAAGAAGAATCTTCCCTAAACGTTGCCAAAATATATTTGGCACGGCGGTAAAGATTTTGGACGGTTTTATTTTCTAAATTTTTTACAAAAGAAGAAGAAAAAGGATAGCGCAAATTTTGACGCTTCAGGGTAACGCTGGTTAAAGTTTGCCCTTCCAAGAAAGGCATTAAACCACGGCATATTGTTTCAACCTCTGGTAATTCTGGCATGATATGTGCTTTTTAACATGGTGCATGTCCCCATTGACGTATAGGGCCAGTGTCGATATGAATGAAATGGTTATATCCTCCCACACCTCCTGCTTTTAATGACAAAGCCGCCTTGTGAAGAGAGCGCAAAGACAAGTCTGGAACGTAAAAATCTAAAGCTTGGCCTTTCGTATGATAACTGTTACGAGCAACACCTTGCGTTTGTTGACGCAAAAGTTGATTGCTTTCTTCACAACGATAACCCGAGACAATATGGACTAATTTTTTCGTTTCTAAAATTTGTAAAATCTTATGCAGAATCAGAAGGGTCGAGGGGTCTATGGGATGAACCTTATTAGATCGATGATCACGGCATAATTGATTGATGGCTGTTAAACCGTCAGGGCAGAATTGACCGTTTTGCCAAAATTCGCAATTTTTTAAAACCTCATGGGTATGGATGTTGTAAAGGGACAATGCTTTGAAAGGAGTGCTTTCGGCGCTTTTCTGGGGGGCAAGTAGGTCCTTTTCTAAAACCCTACCTTTAAATAAAGGAAAAGGCATACCTGTTAAAAGGCTTGCTTTTAAGGCCGTTTTCAAAAACTGACGTTTAGAAAGATGAATACCACGCCTCAATGAAAAAGATAACTCTCTCTCACCATAAACAATCTTGTTTTTCAGTTCAACACAGAATCAAAAAGACGTCTCTATTTCTTTTGGGAATTATTTCCTACGCGCTGTTCCATTTCTCTTTGTTTTTGAAAGTAAATGCTGCGTATCGCTGCATAAGGATCAAGGGAATTCTTCTCGACATCGTTTAAGGCATTGATTAGTTGAGCACGACGGTTAATCAGATCCAAACCATACAAACTGTACAGTAAATTACGTTGTTGATGGTGATGGTTGGCTCGGCGGTATTTGTTCTGGGCAACATAGAACCATGGATTCATAAACCAATCGCCTGCCATACCATAGGTTCCACGGAAAGACGAGGGACCATATAGGGGCAACATAAGGTACGGTCCACTTTCAATACCCCATTTTGCAAAAGTCTGATTAAGGGTGGCCGGTTCGCCAGGAATTCCCATTTCCTTGGCAACATCCATAAGGCCCAAGATGCCAATAGTTGAGTTAACAAGAAACCGAAAGAAGGTATGGGCAGCCTGTTTACCCTCGGCCTGTAAAACATTATTGGCGAATGTAACAGGTGAAAATAAATTATCTATAAAATTGCTGACTCCCGTTTTGGCAAAATCGGGAAGGGTTTCGTTATAGACGATGGCAGCAGGCTTGAATAGGATACCGTCAACCACCCGATTGAAACCAAAAATGGCACGGTTAAGGGGTTCCAAAGGATCGGGTTCATCCCAATTTTGTTGTGCAGCCGATTGATCTTCATCCCACCAAGGAGTTTCTCCTTTTTCTTTTGAATCAAATTCACCGCTGATCAATTGTTCAGGACCAATCATCGCCTGTGAAGGCAGGAGATAAAGTCCAACGCTAAAAAATCCAACGATCAAGAAAATTTTTTTCATGAGAAGTCATCAGGATAAAGCTATTTTGATTATGCTAACAAAATAAAATTACAGAAGCCAAGAGGCGTTTTAATATTTTTAGGAAATTTTGATGGATTTGATCCTTGATAACATGCGTTGCCCAGAAAGCATCCCTTTAATCATTAGGAACAGGTTGATGATTCGTTATTTGTCATCCATAATAAATTGATTAACATACGTTGATTGGGCTTATGTCAGGTCTTTTATTTTATCTGTTTTCTTCGATTTTGATCGCTGCTGCCGTGGGGGTGGTTTTTGCCCGCACGACGCTTTATAACGTTTTATTCCTTATTATGGCATTTTTTAACGCTTCAGGTTTATTTTTACTGGCTGGCGCAGAATTTTTAGCTATGATTTTGGTGATTGTTTATGTGGGGGCCGTTGCCGTTTTATTTTTGTTTATCGTTATGATGGTCGATTCTGCTCAAACTAAGCATAACCCAATCCTTAATCGCAGTCGTTGGCTGATGATAAGTGCTGCTTTGATTTTTGCCTTTGAGATGTTTGTCGTCGCCTATCAATGGAAATATTCCCCCTATGCTGGCGACTTTTTACCCTTTTCTGTGCCTAAAAATTTGTCCAATACTCATGCTTTGGGCGCTTTGCTCTATACCCATTATTTTTATGTTTTTCAAATAGCAGGTTTCATTTTGTTGGTGGCGATGGTTGGGGCTATTGTTCTCACCTTACATGGAGAGGAGCGTCGACCTCTTCGTAAACAAAAGGTGAAGGATCAATTAAAACGCAAAAAACAAGAGACGTTGATTGTTCATCATGTTCCTTTCCATAAGGGGATAGAATCCTAATGTTTTTTGGAATTACGCCTCATCTTTTGGTTTCAGCCACCGTTTTTAGTTTAGGGCTTTTGGGTTTTTTCTTAAACCGTCGACCTATTATTAGTCTTTTGATGTCACTGGAACTT
>JAJZHT010000129.1 GCA_021804455.1 Pseudomonadota bacterium
TTTTCCATGCCTTTAAAACTCGATTTTGGTAAGGGATATTATAAACAGAGGAACCTGAATGGTAAAAACGAACGGCGAGCCCCCACGATCCGTATTGACGATAAAGCTTTTTAATCAGTTGGGCCGCATAGGCAATATTATCATAGGGTGTTAAAAGATCGCCCACAGTTTTAAAATGTCGTCCATGAGACTGTAAATTAATTTGCATATAGCCTATGTTAATATTACGTACGCCCTTTTGTTTTAAATACTGAACGTGTTTGACGGCTTCTTCTTTCGTGTGGAAAAAACGGGACCGTCCTTCAGCATTGATCGCCCAAGGTGATTTTTTCGATTCCACAATAGCAATGGCAGCCAAAAGTTTATCAGGAATACCATATTTTTTTTCAAAATAAGCCGTAATTGTTTGGTAATCCGCCAAATCTTTGAGGGATTGTTCGGTAGGCCTTTTATGGGCAGAGGGTTTACTGGGAATGCCGGCGACTAGGCTGGGGGCAAAAGAGGCTAAAAATACCATTAAAAATGCCATACTAAGGCGCGTAAAGGGTGATTTAGTCATCACTTTGCTGAACCTCCAAAACTTCGGGCACGTAATATTTCAACATATTTTCAATGCCTGATTTTAATGTTGCCGAGGAACTGGGACAACCCGAACAAGCCCCCTGCATTTTTAAATAAACAACACCTTCTTGAAACCCACGAAAAATGATATCTCCTCCATCTTGGGCCACCGCAGGACGGACGCGTGTGTCGATTAGCTCACGAATTTGTCGTGATAAAGGATCATCCTTGTCACCGAAAAGGTTTTCTTCCTCTTTTGATGATACCGCATTTTCTAAAATTGGCAACCCGTTGACAAAAGCGTCCATCAGGCTTCCTAAAATTAAAGGCTTTAAAATATACCAGTCCTGCTGATCTTGCTTAGTAACTGTAATAAAATCTGATCCTAGAAAAACAGTTGTGATTCCTTGAATCTCTAAAATTTTGCGCGCCAGAGGGGATGACAAACAGGGATCGGAGTCTGAGAAAGACAAAGGTTGTTGATCGCCCATTACGGATTGTCCGGGCAAAAATTTTAAACTGTTTGGATTCGGTGTTTCTTCAGTTTGAATAAACAAATGAAGCCTCCTTTCTTAAAACTTTCCTAATCGCTTTTGGGTTAAGAAAGCACTCTCTAAAGCTAGGGTGCACCCTAGATCATTTTTTACGTTCTGTCAAATTAAGCTGTGTATAGGCAGGGTAAACGCCTCTAAAATCTTGACAAGGAAAACTTTGGCTTTCAGAGAGTTTAGTTAGTGAGACGAGCTAAAGTGGTCTTACTCAAACCCGCAGAAAATCTAGAATTTGAATTGAGATGCGTTTACCCTGGTGTATAGGGGGGGTATGGTTTGGATCGGGTCTCTTTCTTTACCTCTGTATACACGTTTTAAATAATATTTTCTAAATTAACGTTTTGGTAACGATTTTGGGGGTATGATTAAGAATAACCTAGGTGATGGAACCTCTTTTAAAAACAAGAACAAGGGGCGGTAGGATGTGTTTTGCCCCATTGATTCTTGAAGGTGGTGGGTGTAGCCCCCCTCCCGTTTAGGGAGGCAGTGGGCGGGGGGTGGTAAAAAATGAAATTAACTTTTTGTTAGTCTTGGTTAACAAAAAATTAACAATCTTCTTTCTTTCAAAAGAAAATTTGTTGGAAAAGTCCTCTTTTCCAGGAAATACACGCTTCTTTAGATTGAGGGGATCGTTTTTTCTCTCTTTGGAAAAGGATTGCTCTTGGTCTTAAAAACAGTCATAACTGTCTTAATTTTTGCTTAATCACTCTATGATCTGTGCTTATTTTTCCTAATTTTAATCCTATTGCTTTTTCTTTAGGGTCTCTTAAGGTTCATTGGTATGGTTTGGCTTATGCCGTGGGGGTCATCCTGGGTTGGAGGTATGCTGTTTTTTTGACAAAGCATTATGTTCCCGCCTTTTCGGCCAAAATTTTAGATAATTTTGTGACATGGGCTTTGATCGGGATCATAGCAGGAGGACGTTTAGGACATGTTTTCTTTTACGATCTGGGGTATTACTTGGATCATCCTGCAGAAATTATCATGACGTGGAAAGGTGGGATGTCTTTTCACGGCGGGCTTTTAGGGGTGACGATTGTAACGATTCTTTACTGCCGTCGTTTTTCTTTACCTTTGTTGAAATTTTCAGATGTTTTAGCCGCAGCGGCGCCCATAGGTCTTGGTTTAGGACGATTTACAAATTTTATTAACCAAGAGTTGTATGGAAAAGTTACCGATGTGCCGTGGTCTGTTTTCTTTCCTAAAGCTGGGCCCTTACCACGCCATCCTACACAATTGTATGAGGCGTTAGGAGAAGGTCTTTTTTTATGGATTTTACTTGCTTGGGCTTGGCGTACACCCCAATGGCGTCACCAACCCGGTCGTATTACAGGATTATTCTTGTTTGGATATGGTGTCGTGCGCTTTTTGGTAGAATTTTGGCGTGAACCTGAAATTCTTTATCCTGTGGTTACGATGGTGATAACCCAAGGCCAATTATTGTCTTTGCCTTTGGTGCTGTTGGGTGGTTATTGGCTTAAACGACGCCCTGTATGAAAACCGATTTGGACAGGATTTTAAGTCAACGTTTGAAACATCAAGAAAGCTTAACTGTCTATGATTTTATGACATTGGCTTTGTATCATCCCCAATATGGTTATTATACCAACCAGGAAGTTTTGGGGAAACAAGCTGATTACATTACAGCCCCTGAGATAACTCCCGTTTTTGGGGAATTGTTGGCGATTCGGTGTGTACAGTTTTTACAAAGTTTATCCTTCAAACCCCAAACTTTGGCGTTGGTTGAACTGGGACCCGGACGGGGAACTCTGATGGCAGATATGCTGCGGGTTTTTCAAAAATTTTCAAATCTTTATCGTGAAGTAACACTTTACCTATTGGAAATAAGCCCTTTTTTTCGTCGGCAACAACAGGAAAAATTACAGGGATATTCAGTTGTTTGGGTTAAAGATTTGGATCAGATCCCGTCGGCTGATGCCACACTGTGGATTGCCAATGAGTTTTTTGATGCTTTACCCATTCAACAGGAAATCCTGATCCAGGGGGAATGGCAACCCCGGAAAATCAGCGTTATCAACGATCAAATTGATTTCATCGGGCCCAAAGATGCCCCTGTTCGTCAAACATGTCCGGGTTATCAAAAAGTGATAACAGCGATCAATCAACATCTGCTGATGTGTCCGGGATTGGCCATTATTATCGACTATGGAGAGGGTCTTAATGCCGAACAACAGGGTGATACTTTGCAGGCGCTTTATCGCCATAGGTATGCAGATCCTTTGATTCGCGTGGGCCATCAGGATTTATCCCATGCTGTGGATTTTTCGGCCCTAAAGCGGTGGGTTGATCCTTCTTTAAAACAAACTTTGTTGACCCAGACAGATTTTTTGTTGTCCCTAGGTTTAAGCGAACGTATTCAACAAATGTCCCAAAAATTATCCACACAGGATGCGTTAGCGTTAAAAATGGCAGCAAGGCGTTTAATCTCAGTCACCGAGATGGGAACCCTTTTTAAGGTTTTGACACTTGAATCGGGTTTCTGAATCCGTTATTGCTTAAGAAATTTTCTCTTCCAGGTAAAATCTGTAATGCGTGCTGAAATTGAATCTCAAGTTAAAATTATCCAACAGTCTCTCTCTTTATTACGGAGGCATCTTTGACTGGGATCAAGCCCTTCAAACGTTGGAAACGTTAAATCAACAGGCTGAATCTCCTGATCTTTGGAATGATCAAGCCGAAGCCCAGAAAATTTTAAAACACCGCTAGCGTTTACAGGTCGCTGTTCAACAGATTTATCAGTTGGAGGGAGATTGTAAAAATGCCGTT
>JAJZHT010000130.1 GCA_021804455.1 Pseudomonadota bacterium
CGCGTTAATATTATTGGAGGATTGGTTGGATTTCCTGGTCAATTGGCTGAAATACCTTCTTCTTTGCATCAACGCTTAACGACGGTTTTGGTGAGTTTGTCGGATTCTTATTTTATGGGTGGGGATTCTTGTCTTGAGGTGTTGGCTAAGCTGCGTGATTTTGCGCCTGAAGAAAGACGTGAAGAATGGTTAGATTTTCTAGAAGAAAAGCTTAACAATTTTCATCAAGTTGTGAATATGTTTGAAAAGTTTCAAGAGCAGTCACAAGACCAACGGCAGGAAGAAATTATAAGGTTATGCCAGCAATTTGGGGCTTCTACAGAAACTTTCGATGTCCATGGCTGGCTTATAGGATCCTAGAAGAGGAGAGGGGCTTTTAAGAAGCCTGGGTTCGTCATAGTTGTCTTTACTCTAGAAACGTTTTGCGAAGTGGGTTGAGTTAAAAGCTTTGAAATTCCTAAAAACGCAGCTCTGTTAGGGCTGTTGGTGCAAAAAGATGACGATCAAGATCGGTTTTACAACCATGGACTCTTATTGAACCGGAGGTTGTGACAGCGCCCCCAATAAAGCGGTGTTTCAAATTAAAAGTTTTAGTTTTCCTTTTGCTGGCAATATAGGGGTGAGGGAAATCATCCAGAAGAGGAAAAGATGCAATCTTCTGTCAATCCGAATAAATCCCTGACGTTTTTAAAAGGCATTCTGTTGTTCAAGGTATTAACCGTTTATACGAAGGCATATTCCAGTTTCGTATCCTCACACAAGGTCATATAGAGAATCAATTTTGAAACTCCCCCTATTTTGGGGGAGGTTATAACGCAGGTTTTGTCCTAATTCAGTAAGGTTTTTCTAGACATTTGTATCGTAGAACATTTTGCAGCTTTTACGGGATGAGTTTCTGGAATACAAACTTGCAGTGTTTGCGGGATTTTGCGCAGATCGATCCCTTGTTTGGCAAAATTTTCAAAAATTAGTTTTTGGAAAACTAAGGAAGAAGTGTTCTCTTTTAAACTTCTTCCAAAGTCAATAAAGGTGCTCAAATTTGAATTAAGAATTGTTTTGAAAAAAAGACGTCTAAAACTTACAGAGACTTCCTCTAAAGAAATTCTAGATAGATCATAATAATCGGCCAAAATTCCATAAAGGGCTTTTGTTAGCCTTTCTGAAAGGCGATGGGCTTCACAAGAAGGGTGGAAAGATAAATGGGTAGCCTGAGCAGCATCTCGGTTAGCGATTCTTTCCCCAACAACAGAAAGAAAAGAAGGCTTGTGAAGATCATCCCCCGTTTCTTGGAGAACTTTTTCCCTTAATTGACGAAATGTAAGGGCTGCGAAGATGGCCGTCATGTCGCCGAAAGATTCATGGAAAGCGCGTCGGTCGGAGTTAGGGGAATTTCTTACATCAGGTCGTAAAATGTTCAAAACATTATGGCCTGCTTCATGAGCGACAACATCGAAAGATTGACTGGTATATTGGTTTTCTTGATCACGCATAGGGAAAAAACACAGAACATGACCGGCTGTTGGATGGTTATCGTAAAAAGCGTTTTGATAATAGTTGTCATAGTTTTTTCGAGGATAGAGGTTTTTGAATTGTTCTTTTGTTGTATGAGGATAAATTTTGACAGTCCCTCTTGTATTCCAACGTTGTTGGAAACGATCGTATCCTGTTAACGATTGTAAGTCTTTCTCATACATATTAAAAACAACCCCTACAGTTCCAAAGGCAGAAACATCATCGAAAAAAGGCATCTGATCAACAGGTTTTGAAAAAAGAAACCGATATAAAGAAGGTTGCTGAGGATTAACAATGATACGCCCCCTTGCATCTCGATAACAGTTATAAGACATAAAGTTGCCTTGGGCGTCTTTAAAGGCCCGTGGTCCATTCGAAATGACTTCGATCCCATAACCACTGGGTCCCTCTTGAAGAGGAAGGGAAGGGGAAATTTTTAAAGTCAGCTTGAGACCTTGGATCGTAGTATCATCTTGGGCACGAATCATAAGATCGGTGGCGGTTGCTTGTGGCGTAGGAAGCCAAAGGTTGAATAAGATTAAAAAATAAGAAAAGATTTTTTTAAGCATTTTGTATATTTCTTTAATGATATGACTATGCGTGGGTAGAAATGTTTTTCACCAAGCAACTTGCCCAAAGAGGAATGATTTTTCTATCCGGGAAAATAACGTAGGCGTTTTACATAGGTATCTATTACGGAAAGTTTATTTTTATTTTTCCGCCCGTTCTTTGAGTTCTGATATTTGATAAGAAGGAATATGACACAATCGACTTTTTAGATCTTTATCATGGGAAAGTCTTAATTGTTCGATAATGGAGCCTAAAAGAACGCACTTTTATCTAGATTGTGGGGCATAAATAGGGGTAAAGGTCGCGTGTGTACGTTTTTCAAAATATTTCACCCCCCATAAATAAAAAACACTTATAGGGGAGGGAGACTGATGAACAAAATTCCCCAATGATTAAATCATTTTGTTAAATAAACCAAGGTAAAAATAAGAAAAAACTTAGGTGCTGTTGTAGATAAGTTTAAAATGAATATTTGCCAAGGTTGAAAACCCTAGGTTTTATAAAAATTAAAAGAAGGGTGTTTTTCTAAGCTCTTTTTATCCGTTTTTTCAAGGTTTTTAATGGCTCCTTTGGACTTCCCTAGTTAAACCTAAACTCGCATTCTTTTAAAAACAAGGGAAAGTGTTTTTTAGGAATGCCATTATATTTCCAGAGAACTCTCTTTTCTTGATTCCAGAAGTTTTCAATACCCTTAATAGGGTTATGCTTGCGGGCAAAGAGCTCTGAAGGATTCATGCGGTAATGCTTAAATTCCGACACATCCAAAGTCTTATAAGACCCATAACAGTCTGTATAAACAATGCTATCCGGTTTCACTTTCTTAACAAGAATAGGCATCTCTGTCGCTGCTCGTGCTGTTTACTTGCAAAATAAAATAGTCTAGTCGCTGGCTCTGTATTTCTTTTCTTAATCGGCATCTCTTTAGCATCTGACCATCCTAAATAACTTTCGTTATCTACGACAGCCCCATATTTTATAATCACTAAGAGAGTAATGGACATCCAGGGTTTACTTTTCTTAATTGCTTATTTCATAAGAAAAATAAGTTACTTTTATGACAAATTAAGAAATAGGGGGTGTTGATGGTTCATAAAAAGTATACACCAAGGAGTACCTAGGGCCTTTCAATAAGGGTTTAACTTCATGTAACGAGAGAGAATTGATTTGAAAGGCAATCCCTGTGTTGTGATAGGGAGGAATCATTTTATGAACATCATGGGCCTGATAACTATTAAAAAGAATTAGCTCTCCTCCATAGTTTGGTTGCCATCTTTTATTAAAATATATAACTAAACGACAACATTTTTCATCAGGAAGGAAATCATTGTGTATTTCTATCTGATGGCCTTTAACCATTTTATGAGCTGTTATGTCAATTTTTGGAAGGAAAGTTGCATGAAACATATTCCCCATTTCTTTTCTGAGTATATTAAGAAAGGGTTCTTCTTGAAAAAAATGGATGTCTTGAGGAACAGGATGTTGTTTAAAATTACACTCGTATTGTTGGTAAAAATCAGTGGTTTTTAATTCCCATTTTATACAATCTTCAAACCATTCTAATAAAGATGAAGCGTAAGAATGAGTAAAAAACTGCTTAAACTGTACATAAGGGAAAGGGCTATAATTAAAGTTGTTCATAACGAAATGATGCATTATTCCCTACCACTTTCGTAATTCTTCCACAAAGATTGATAAATTTCAGACTTAATCATTAATTCTTGATGCGACCCTTGTGCGCTAATTCTTCCTTGGTCCATAACGATTATGATCTCTGCATCTGTGATAATATTCAGACGATGCGCAATG
>JAJZHT010000131.1 GCA_021804455.1 Pseudomonadota bacterium
CTAAAAATTAGCCCCCCTTCTTCCAAAAAACAGGTACCCTGCGTCCTGAAGATTACGCTTTCCTTCCCTAGCAAAAAACTAAGATATCTTTTTTCTTCCGTTTTTGATGATTTTTTAAGATACTCAAACAAACCTAATTTTTCGAAGGTCAAGGGACCAAGAAAAGCCCAAAAAAGAACAAATTCTCTCTTTTTGGAAATCCTGTTTTTTAGTTGGCTTAGGTATACAATCAAACTCAGCTGAATTTTTGAGGTCAAAAGTAACCAAGAAGACCGCAAAAGAGAAAGGGTTACGTCTCCCTAAAAAAGGCGTTTTAATCGGCTGGAATCTTCAATAAGGTTTCTTATTAAAAGACAAAAATGAAAAACTATGAAAAAGATTTTGGTAATCACTATTCGATCGGAACTGAACGAATGATAACGTGGCATGCAACAGTCTTAACGCTCTTTCCACAAATGTTTCCTGGCCCCCTCGCCCATTCTCTGTCCGGAAAAGGTTTAAAACGAAAGATTTGGTCGATACAAGCCTTAGACATTCGCGATTTCTCCCAAGACAAACACAGAACCGTTGATGATACCTGCTTTGGAGGCAGTGCAGGAATGGTTTTAAAACCAGATGTGGTCCACTCTGCCCTATACAGGGGAATCAACCATTACCCTGACAATCAGAAACCTGCTCTTGTTTATGTAACCCCCAGAGGGACCCCTTTAAAACAATCCAAAGTTCGATCTTTAATAGCCGATCATCCCGGAGGTATCATCATTTTATGTGGTCGTTATGAAGGGATAGACGATCGTGTGATCGAATATTGGCGTCGTAACCATGGATTGCAAGAGATTAGCTTAGGCGATTATATTTTATCAGGGGGTGAGGTCGCAGCCTTAACCCTGATCGATGCCTGCGTTCGGCTGTTACCGGGAATTGTTCACAGCCAAGAATCTTTAGAATCCGAAAGTTTTGAGCTGGATTTATTGGAATTTCCGCATTATACTAAACCTCAAATTTGGCAAGACCAGATCGTGCCTGATGTGCTGCTGTCAGGTGATCATAAAGAAATAGCCGCATGGCGTCATAAGCAAGCAGAAAAAATAACACGGGAACGCCGACCTGATTTATGGCAGGCCTACCTGAAGAAGAAGTTGTCGTCAGACCAGAGATAGGGTCTGACCCTGAGGGCTTAATTGCCTTTAGGTTAATAGCCAAGGAGTTTAAAATGAATTTGTTACAACAAGTTGAAGCCGAGCAGCTTGCAAAACTAAGCGCTGGCAAAGTCTACCCTGATTTCCGTCCCGGGGATACCATAAAGGTTCTTGTAAAGGTTGTAGAAGGAGAACGCGAAAGAATTCAACCTTTTGAAGGTGTTGTGATTGGGCGTAAAAATCGTGGACTTAACTCCTCCTTTCGGGTACGCAAAATGTCTTATGGCGAAGGCGTAGAACGCGTTTTCCCCCTTTATTCCCCTAATATTAGCGTTGAAGTTGTCCGCCATGGGGATGTTTGCCGAGCCAAATTATATTATCTAAGAGGACGTACGGGTAAACGCGCCCGTATTGCCGAAAAGCGCCGTGATATCGAGACGAAGGCTGAGTAATTGCAGCATTCGTCTTTTATCGAGCAACTCGGGACGTAAGTTTGATTTTTTTCAAATTAACCTTTTGGTAAGGACTTTGGGGGTACAGTAGGAAAACAACCTAGGCGATGGAAAAACCCTTTTTGAAACAAGAGCAAAGGGCGATAAGAAAAATTTTGCCCACCGTTTTTGTAAGAAGGTGGGTTTAGCCCCCCTCCCGTTAAGGGAGGCAGTGGGCGGGGGGTGACAAAAAAATAGATTAACCTTTCGTTAATTTTTATTAACAACAGGTTAATAAAACGTGTCTCTTTAAGAAAACTTCCACCCTAATTTTTTCTTAAAGATACCTATGCTGCTTGCTTAAAACCAATCTCTTTCCATAAACAATCCAAAGCTCCTACCAGTTCATCAATCATGGAAAAGGTATGATCCGGGGTTACCGTAAGTCGTAACCGCTCCTGCCCCCGGGGCACCGTTGGATAATTAATGGGTTGAGCATAAATTTGAAAACGGTTTAATAACTTGGAAGACAGTTGACGACAGGCAAAAGCCTCTCCTACGACAACAGGCACAATATGGCTTGAATTCTTGATAAAATGAACAGAAGTTTGGTTTAGTTTTTGTTTAAGATAATGAACGTTTTGCCACAAACGTTGGCGGCATGTTGTATCTTGTTTTAAGATTTCAATAGATTTTTGGGCAGCCGCTGCCGTCGCAGGGGGTAGAGATGTTGTAAAAATAAACCCTGATGCATGACTGCGGATGTAATCAACGATAGGCCTTGAACTGGCAACATATCCCCCAACAACCCCATAGGCTTTAGCAAAGTTACCCTGAATTATATCAATTCTATCCATAAGCCCTTGTTGGGCGGCTAGGCCGTTTCCCTTGGGTCCATAAATACCCACAGCATGAACCTCGTCGACATAGGTCAAAGCATTAAACTCCTTAGCCAAATCGCAGATCGAAGCCAAAGGGGCAAAATCCCCATCCATGGAATAAACAGAAACAACAGCGATCACTTTGGGGCAACAAGGATCAACCAAAGATAATTTTTGGCGCAAATCATCCATATCATTGTGGCGAAAAACATATTTTCTGGACTGACTATGACGTATCCCTTGAATGATTGAGGCGTGATTTTTTTCATCACTAAAAAAGACGACATTTTCCACCCCTTCTCCCAGGGCTGATAAAGCTGCCTCGTTGGCAACATAGCCTGAGCTGAAAACCAAAGCAGCTTCTTTTTGATGTAAATCGGCCAAGGTGGATTCTAAATTCACATGATGTTGCGTTGTCCCGGCAATATTACGTGTTCCACCCGATCCCACACCATAATCACACGCCGCTTGTTGAAAAGCACGAATAACCTCAGGATGATGACTCATCCCTAGATAATCATTGCTGCACCATACCGTTACTTTTTGGGTGGTACCATCAGGCGTATGCCATAAAGCATAAGGAGATTGCCCAACCCAGCGCTCTAAATTCGCAAAAGTGCGATACCGACCTTCAGCTTTTAACGCCTTTAAATTTTGGGAAAAGAAACTTTGATAATCCATCATAACGCCGCTTATCATGCCTGAATTCTGATTAAAAATATAGTCCTTCCAAGAAAAAATCCCCTTTCGAACCGGTTTTTACAGTCTAAACTATAAAATCCAAATCAAAAGCTGCTTGAATCAAAGACCGCGTGTAAGCGGTCTGGGGGTTATTAAAGATTTCTTCTGTATCCCCCTTTTCAACCACTTTACCGTGTTGCATGACGAAAATTCGATGGCTAAGACTGCGGACAACTTTTAAATCATGGCTAATAAAAATATAACTTAGGCCGTAACGGTGTTGTAATTCCTTTAACAGGGCTAAGATTTCTGCCTGGATTGAACGATCCAAGGCTGAGGTAGGTTCGTCCAGAATCACAAGTTTCGGTTTTAGAATCAAAGCACGGGCAATAGCAACACGCTGACGCTGCCCCCCCGATAATTCGTGGGGATAGCGATGTTTCCATTCTGAATTTAACCCAACCTCTGCTAACGTCTGACAAACATGTTGGTCTTTTTCTTGTTCTGTCAGCTTGGGATAATGAACGGATAATCCTTCTTCTAAAATTTGTCCAAGACTTAAACGAGGGTTCAAAGACCCAAAAGGATCCTGAAAAATCATCTGAAAATATTTTCGCCATGGCCTCAGTTGTTTTAAAGACATTCCTAACAAAGAGCGTCCCTCAAAACATAAATACGCAGCCTGACAGGGCTGCAATCTTAATAAGGCATACGCAAGGGTGCTTTTTCCCGAACCACTTTCT
>JAJZHT010000132.1 GCA_021804455.1 Pseudomonadota bacterium
ATGGTTGTACCAATACTGCTTCGGTTACCATTACTCAACCTTTAGGTTTATCTTCTGCCATTGCTAATAGTGCTAATGTTACTTGTAGTGCCGGTAATAATGGTATAGCTGTGGTGAATGCTAATGGTGGTACTGCGCCTTATTCTTATGCTTGGACAGGAACTTCCAGCACCACTACTACTGCAGCTAATTTAACTGCCGGTACTTATACTGCTACTGTTACCGATGCTAATGGTTGTGTAAATTCTACATCAATAACACAATTGGTTTCTGCTTGTACTAGCATACAAGATTTGATTAAAGAAAATGTCGGGTGCCAAGACCAAATGCTGGCGGCTTATGGTGGTTTTAATAAAATTACCTTTTCCAAAGAGGGCGTTAAAGTGACACCTCTGGGGGTTAACAAAAGTATTTTAGAGACTTTATGTGAAAATTTAGTTTTGGTTTATTCAGGAAAATCTCGTTTGTCTTCGGATGTGAGTCAATCTATCGTTCAAAACATCAATCAAAAAGAAGCTTATCTTACTCTTATGATGGATCAAGTGGAGAAAGCAGAAAAGATGCTTAAAGAGGGTAACTTGGATGATTTTGGTCGTCTTTTGGGAGAAGGATGGCGATTAAAAAAAGAGCTCAGCGGCAATATGACCACTCCTGAAATTAATGAACTTTATGACACAGCAATTCAATCAGGGGCTTTAGGAGGAAAATTGATAGGGGGAGGGAGCGCCGGCTTTTTGCTTTTTTATGTTCCTCGCGGCCATCAAAGGTCCTTTAAGGACGTTTTGGGTAAGTTTATTCAGGCATCGTTTAAAATTGATTGGGAGGGTTCAACATTGTTGTTACACGATAATGTGGATTTACCATCAGGAAAGCGGGTCATTAAAGAAAAACTTTTGTGTGTTGGCTAAAGAAAGTCAGCCATCTTAAATTTTGAACTTTGGTTTTTAAAGACAAGTAATTTTTATCAGTAAGGGTAGAGCTTTGAAGTTTCATTTATCTTCTGATCTTAAGATGATTTCAGGAAAAACAGCCTTGGTAACAGGGGGAACCGGCATGATCGGCCGTGAAGCCGTTCGTATCCTTTGCAAATCGGGGGCGCATGTAAGGGTGGCTTCTTTGGATCAGATACACCTAGAAGATCCTGTGGAACAAATCTATGGGGATTTGTGTGATTTTGATTTTTGTAAAAAAATTACCCAAGATATTGATTATGTGTTCCATATCGCTGGCATTAAAGGTTCCGTTGTTGTTACCAAGGAAAAGCCGGCCAGTTTTTTTGTTCCTCTTTTGATGATGAACACCAATCTTTTAGAAGCAGCACGACTGGCAAAGGTAAAGGGACTGGTCTATACAAGCTCGATTGGTGTTTATCCAAGTGCTGAAGTTTTCAAAGAAGACGATTATGACTTAGCCCAACCCCCGATGGATATGTTTCCTGGATGGGCCAAACGTATGGCTGAAATGCAAATCGACGCCTATAGAATTCAATATGGTCTAAGAAATTTCTCAATTGTTAGACCTTCGAATGTTTATGGTCCTGGGGATAATTTTGATCCTGATAACGCCATGGTCATTCCTTCCTTAATGGCAAGAATTTATAGAGACGAAAAGCCTGTTGTGATTTGGGGAGATGGATCGGCAATCCGTGACTTTGTTTTCAGCCGTGATGTAGCTCTGGGGATTATTCTTGCTTGTTTAAAAGGTACAGATGGAAAAGCGGTTAATTTAGGGGGGATAAGGGGATATACCATAAAAGAGTTGGTTGAAACCCTTCATAAGGTAATTCCTTTTGGTTATGAGTTTGACAGCACAAAACCAAAGGGTTTTCCAAAAAGGGTGATGGACAATTCTTTGGCCAAAATGACTATTGGGTATGAACCTTCCGTTACTCTTGAAGAAGGGCTTCGTGAAACGTGGGAATGGTTTATCAACCATGCTGAAGAATATCAAAAAAGGTTAAATTATTTTAAACAATAATTACTTCACAAAATTTTTGTTGTTTAAGAGAGGTAAAAGACCATGGCACTAGAAGTTCTTTCAACCCCTTTAGAAGGGGTTAAACTTATTAAACCATCTACTCATTTTGAAGATTTTCGTGGACAATATATTGAAACGTATAATAAGAACCTTTTCCAACAAGCAGGTATTGGTATTGAATTTATACAAGACAGCATCTCTGTTTCTTCTCAATATGTGTTAAGGGGAATTCATGGGGACAACAAAACTTGGAAGTTGGTGAGTTGTTTACATGGAAAATTTTATTTGGTTGTGGTTAATAATAACCCTCATTCTCCCCAATACAGAAAGTGGCAAAGTTTTACTTTATCTGACAACAATCGTTGGCATGTTTTGATCCCACCCTTGTTTGGTAACGGACATTTGGTTTTAAGTGATAAAGCTATTTTTCATTATAAACAATCTACGGATTACGATCGACAGTCCCAATTTACTTTGTTATGGGATGACCCAAGTCTTAATATTTGGTGGCCGGCACGTCCTGTTATAATCAGTCCTAGAGATCAAGGAATAGAGTAAACCATGGAAACTAAGAATAAAACGTTTTTGGTCGCGGGGGGTATGGGATTCTTGGGATCATCCCTTGCCAAAAGGCTTTTAAAAAATCAGGCTAAAGTTATTGCCACTTACCACACGAAAAAACCCAATTACTTTCATGAAAACCTTACTTGGGTAGAGGCTGATTTGATACAACAACACGTATGTTTGTCTGTTACAAAAGAGGTCGATTATGTTTTCATGGCGGCTGCCAATACGGCAGGAGCCGCTGTGATTGTGAACTCCCCTTTATGTCAAGTAACGCCTAATGTCATTATGAACGCCTCTATGTTGGAAGCTGCTTATGCAAACAAAGTTAAGAAGTTTGTCTTTATCAGCAGTGGAGCTGCGTATCCAGATTTAGGGAAGAAATCTTTGGTTGAAGAAGATATGTTCATAGGAGAACCTCCCGCGGTTTATTATGCTGTTGCCTGGATGAAACGATATGCAGAAATTCTGTGCAGAACCTATGCTGAAAAAATTTCAAATCCCATGGCTACCCTTGTTATTCGTCCTTCGAATGTTTACGGTCCGGGTGACAAATTCGATCCTCAAAAATCCCATGTTACAGCAGCTCTTATTCGCAAAGTGATTGAACGGCTTCACCCTTTTCCTGTGTGGGGAACGGGACAAGATGTGCGTGACCTTATTTATATTGAAGATTTTCTGGATGGGGTTTTGGCGGCTTTTGATTATGACGTTCCTTTTTTTACCGTGAATATTGCTTCTGGTAAGGGGTATAGTATTAAACAAATTCTAGACACAGCCTTGGAAGTAGATGGTTATAAAGAGGCTGTTGTGACTTATGATTCCACAAAACCACAAACAATTGGGTATCGAACGATAGATGCCACTTTGGCTAAGAATGTTCTAGGTTTTGAGGCTAAAACTTCTCTGGAAGATGGAATTAAAGAAACAATATTTTGGTATAAACAAACTTTTTTACCGAACCAAAATCGTGCTTGAAACTGTTATTTTAGCCGGTGGTTTGGGATCAAGGTTGAGGTGTAGTGTCCCCGATCTTCCCAAACCTATGGCTCCTATAAAAGGTCAACCTTTTCTAACGCTTCTTTTTGAGCAGCTGCTTGATGCGGGTATTCAAAAAGTTATTTTAGCGGTTGGATATAAAAAACAAAAAATCATAAACGAATTTGGAAAGAATTATAAGGGGCTGGCGATTGATTATGCTGTTGAGGAGAGCTTATTAGGCACAGGGGGAGCTATTCTTAATGCTTTAAAAGGGAGAAATTATCAGGAGGCTCTTGTATTAAATGGGGATTCATTTT
>JAJZHT010000011.1 GCA_021804455.1 Pseudomonadota bacterium
CCCTGACAAAACTTACATTTCATAACACCCAATCCCCCTCTCAAATCCCTTCATCATAAAAAACTATAACAAAAAATATCTTAAGTTAAAAGTCTCGAAAAGATAACCTAAAGAGGAATACAAATATCTGAAGTACTATAGCGCTTTCCAAACAAAATGCAAATAAACACCCGATTTGGTACAGGGAGGTTCGCTATAATTTTCAAAATTAACAATTCAGCAAAAATTCAAAGGGAATGGTCAAGAATAACCTAGGTGATAGATACTTCTTTTTGAAACAAGAAAAAGGGTTGTTGGGAGAGTTTTGCCTACTCCGAGGTGAAAGAGGGTGTAGCCCCCCGCCCTTTTGATTGGGTGGGGGGCCTCAAAAATAAATTAACTTTTCGTTAATTTTGGTTCAGAAAAAGTTAACCCATCAAAACTTTCTAAAAAATTAGACCTTCTGCTTAAGTTATTTTTGTGTTGTTTGTGACAAGGAATTCTGCACTTTCCAACACAGCCGCCTTCTCAACTCACGCAGAAGGTCTTGTACCCTGTTAATGACTTAAACGTCTAATTTTTAAGAACACCCCAAAACCTCTCACTAGAAAAGGGTACACCCGTGAAAACCCGTTTCTTTAAGAAGCGATCTTTTGTGAGCTTCGGAACTCAATGCTCCAGAGATTTGAGTTGAGAATAATTCACCCGTACTCATTTCAAGACATAAGATGTTATCAGCATCTTGGATAGTGTTATAAATTTCAATTGTGTTGACCTTTTTTTCTTTCAAAAAAGATAAAATTATTTCCTTTCCAGAATCCGACGAAGGGTAATATAATTTTGCTCTAACCTCCATGTTGGTTGCTAAATCTCTGACCTGCAAGTAGAAAAGCCCCAAAATAGACAGCGAGGGTGATTTCTTGTCAAAGCAAGCCATTCCCCCTAAAGGTTGCTGAGAATTGAGAGTGTCGTTTTTCTTACCGTCTTGGTTTGTTTCGGAGCGCTTAAAGTTAAAAAGGGTTAAAACCATTAAATCCTGTTGTCTTTCAGTGGCGAGATAAGGAATAGGTTCTAACAAAGGAATTCGGTAACCCTGCTCATCTAGGAAAAGAGCTTGTTCCAAGGTGACTTGGCGCGAGGGAAGCGGAGTTTTTTCTTTACAGCCAGGATCGATCAAATCCATCGCCATCCCCTTTACGTTACAAAAAATGAAAATAATTGTAGAAATAATCGCCTGTCTCATACAAAAAAATTTTAGATAAATTTTCAATATATAAAAGTACCATCAACCGAGACCTGTTATCAATTGAATTAACATCCTATAAATTACAAAGGATCTTCAGTTTATAATTACAGGTTCTTTAGTTATCATTTGTTGAAAACCCCAAATAAACCTCTTGCACTTGGGGATTTTTTAACAATTCTTTTCCTGTGCCCGATAGGGTGACTTGTCCCTGATCTAAAACATAACCATAGGTGCATAATTGTAACGCTAACTCAACATTCTGTTCCACCATCAAAATAGTCGTTCCCTTGTTATGAAGATCTTGTAAAACTTTGAAAAAGTCTTTGACGGCCGCTGGCGAAAGACCAAGGCTAAGCTCATCACACAACAAAATCTCAGGATCGGCTATCAGGCACCGTGCCAAAGCAAGAATTTGTTGTTCGCCTCCAGAAAGGGTCCCTGCCTTTTGTTTTCTTCTTTGAAAAAGATGGGGAAACCGTTGGTAAACTTCTTGTATTTTCTTTTGTCGTGGAATCTTGGGTAATCTTGCCGCAATGGCCCCTAATTCCAAATTTTCATGAACGGTAAGGTGGGGAAAAAGCTGTCTTCCTTCCGCAAGATACCCCATACCCAAGCGGCAGCGTTCAAAAGGTTTGTGATACGTGATATCAAGATCTTTCCATTGAACCAAACCGTGAGTCGGCAGGTTAATCCCCATTAAAGCGTTCATTAGGGTGGTTTTACCAGATCCATTAGTGCCAACAATAGAAACCCAAGCCCCTTTTTGAACAACAAGCTCAATACCGAACAAAACCTCAAAGACACCATACCCCACATGAAGGTTTTGCACTGTTAACATACTCCCGTCCCCAGATAAATTTTAATAACTTCCGGATGGTTTTGGATCTTTTTGGGGGTATCTTCGGCCAGCTTTTCTCCTTGATGCAGGACAACCACATGGTCACAACAGGCCATAATCGCTCTCATATGATGCTCAATCATAATGATCGTTAAAGAATAACGTTCTTGAAAATCTTTTAATGTTGGGATCATGCGATCAATCTCAGTTGGGCGCAGCCCTGCCATAACCTCGTCCAATAATAAAAGTTGGGGTCGAATCGAAAGAGCCCGTGCAATTTCAAGACGTTTTTTGTCAGACAGTGTTAAATGATCGGCTTTTAAGTCCTTGACATACATTAATTCCAAAAGATCCAGGATCTCCATGGCATTTTTTTGAGCCTGAGGAAAAGATTGGTTCTGACCCAGTGCCCCAATCATAGCGTTTTCCAAGACTGTCATGCCTATAAACGGTTTAACAATTTGGAAGGTGCGCCCAATACCCAGGCGTGCGATCTGATAAGGTTGCATCGCGTGAAGAGAGTGATTATGAAAAAATATTTGCCCCTCATCGGGTTTTTCAAAACCCGACAGCAGGTTAAGTAAAGTTGTTTTCCCCGCACCGTTAGGTCCTATAAGACCTATAATCTGGTTTTTAGGTATCAATAAGCTTAAGTTATGAATGACCCTTAAACCACCAAAATTCTTTGATAATTTTTCTATTCTCAAAAGGGGAGAATTGACCATCATAAGGCCCTATCGGTTCTTATTTCTGAGGAAAGGCCAAATCCCTTGAGGAGCATAAAAAACCATAAACAACAAGATAATCCCATAAAATAACGGTTTAATACTGGACAAACTATCACCAAAGAAATGACTTAACATCTCACCCAAAGGTACTAGGATTAAGGCGCCGATAACAGGCCCGCCCAACGTGCCAACCCCCCCCACAATTGCACCGACAATCAATTCAATGGAACGCGTTAAAGCAAAAACTTGATCTGGAAACAAACTGGTTTGGTAAAAGGCATAAAAAACTCCCCCAATACTGGTGAGAGCTGCCGACAAACCCATCACGGTCACTTTGATCCAAAAGGTTGAAAGACCCAAAGATTGAGCCGCAACCTCATGATCACGAACAGCTTGGCTAAAGTAGCCTAAGCGGCTGTGCACAAAAAGATAACTAATTCCTAAACCTATTAAAACTAATCCCAGGAAAATATAGTAAAATAAAAAGGGTCCCCCTTGCAAAGTTCCAATGTCTGTCTTAGAAGCGATTGGCAAGAACAGACCTGCATTCCCCCCAAAGATCTCTATATGTTCAAAAAATAAGCGACCACATTCCGCAAAAGCAATCGTTAAAACGGTAAAGTAAGGACCTTCTACTTTAAATCGAAACCCCAGAAAACCAATACTTGCTCCCCATAAACCACACACCATCATAATCGGGAACCAACTTAACCAAGGGGAATAGCCCCCGTGAATAAAAGACCAAGCTGCAAAATAAGACCCCATGCCAACGTATAAGGCATGTCCAAATGAAAGTTGTCCCGCAAAACCTAAAAGTAGGTTCCAAGCTTGACCCAGGTAAGCCATGTAAAATGTCAGAATTAGAACCGATAACACGTAATCGCTGACATAAAAAGGGGCCATCATCAAAAAACAAGCTATCAGAAGATAACCTATACTAGGCATTAACATGCTAGCCTCTTTCAGCCAACAGTCCTTGAGGACGTAGCAGAAGAATCAGAATTAAAAGCCCGAAGCTGACAAAAGACTTGAGAGAACTTTGTCCATAAAAAGCCACGTAGGATTCGCTAATACCTAATAAGATTCCCCCTGCTAAAGCACCTGTCATTGAATTGAGCCCTCCCATGATAACCACCACAAAACTTAAAAGAGTCAAATGTGGACCTAACTGGGGCACAATGTCGATCAATAAACTGATTAATCCACCGCTTAAGGCAAGAATGGCGCCAGCAATACCAAAACTGATGGCATAGAGTTTTTCATCATTCAAACCGATAACCTTGGCTGCAAAACTGTTATCAGAACAGGCTCGTATCGCTGTTCCTGTAGCAGTATGGCGAAAAAACCAAAACAGTACTATTGTGATGGTAAAAGCAATGACAGCACCGTAAAGACGTATTTTATCGATTAGAAAAGGGCCAAATGTCAGCGAGTCTAGAGCACCCAAAACAACCAGTGAACGAGCCTCAGAACCAAAAATAAGAAGTTCCAAATTCAACAGAATCATAGCAAATGCACTAAGGCCTATAAACTGAACATGTTCATTTTTTGTTGTTAGGTGAGTTATAAAAAATTTCTGAAATCCATATCCCGCTGCAAACATGACCAAGGCCAAAAGCGGCAGCAATAATAACAGATTAAGATGCATATATTGATAAAAAGTTATTGTCAAAAGGGACGCAAGAATCATCATTTCCCCATGGGCAAAATTAATGATCCTTGTAATACCAAAAACTACCGACAATCCCAGGGCCATCAAAGCATAAACCAACCCCATTAACAGACCGTTCAGACCAACATTTAAGAAAGTTACCATGCCATTTTCCAAGATGGTACGGGAAAAACGGGGGGTATTTCTTGTAAAGAGCTGGGAAGAATAATTTTGGATTTTCCTTGATGGTTTTGTAAACAAACGGAACCTATATTGACTCCTTGGCCCTTTGGATCAAAAGTTAAGGGGCCCCCATAAACAACCCGCTCCTCTAAATAAGTGTTTTGAAGAGTTTGAATTAAACTTTGCCCCTTAAGACAGGATCGTCGATAAACATCAGCCGCTAGCCAAACAGCTTCACAGGTGAAGGCAACGTTAAGATCAAAATGAGATTCTGGATATAATCTTTGAAAAATTTCCAGCATTTTACAGGCCAAAGGTGACTTTGGATTATACCAAGCCGTGTTGGTAATACAATAATCGGCGTAGGAACCTAGGATATGATGAAATTGTTTTTCATACATACCAGGGCTGGCAGGACTGATAATCCCCATGGGCTGATAACGCTGTTTTACGCATTCTTTAATCATCAAAATCGCGTCATTAAGCCGTGTAATCGGAATTAACAATTCAGCATGAGAGGATTTAATCCTGCCAATCTCAGCGGATAAATCCTGGGTACGGGGATCATAACAAACTGCTTCAACAACTTGGAAAGGTAAATTATAAAGAGAAAAAGTCTTAAGAACAGAGCTATGCATTGCCTGACCATACGTATCGTTCGTATAAAGAATAGCCGCGGTCTTAGGATAGGTTTGTTTAAGATCAAACAAATCTTTCATCAATTTAACGCCTTGATGGGCTAACATTTCTGAAGTTGGAAAATTTCGGAAAACATATTGATAGCCCTGCTCCATAATTTTGGGAGCTGCAGCAATATTGATAATCAAAGGAACGTGACGTTGTTCGCATACCTGAGCAATCGCAAAGGTAACGGCTGAGTTATGGGCACCGACTAAAAGGTCCACACCTTGGCTGATCAGCCTTTCGGCTTTTGTCCGTCCTTGGTCAACGCTTGATTCTGTATCAACGTAAAGAATTTCTATTTCTGGAAATGAATCTTTTAGGAAAAGGGCAGCGGTTCTGGCTCCTTGCTCACAGCCAAGACCTACGTATGAATCAACCCCTGTTTTGGGAGATAAGACGCCAATCCGAAAACCTTCTTTTTTCTTGCTTTTACAGCTGCTTAAGCCGAATAAAGATAATCCCATAGCCGCTAGGGAAGCACCGTTAAATTGGCGGCGCGTCAAAAAGGGATTGAAACGCATATAAAAACTTTTGCTATAAAACTGTTCGGAAAACTGTACTAAAATTTTTCTGATACAACAAGATGACTGATATTCCTTATCAAAATCAGGTCGTGAAAGATTTTTTGAAATGTTTTTAAAGGCAAACCCTAGGATAATAACTAAAATTATGTTTAAATTAAATTTCTAATTCAGAAATAAGATCGTCGAATGTACTATATCGCTTTGAAAATGCTTTTTGGTGATCGTGGCAAGTATATTGCGATGGTTTTTGGCATTTCATTTTCTGCCCTTATTATGACGCAGCAGCCCTCTGTTTTTGCTGGATTGATGTCACGAACTTACAGTTTTATGGAAGATATCTCTCTTCCGGATGTTTGGGTTATGGATCCAGGTGTCCAATATTCCGAGGAACATAAACCTATTAGAGATATTGAAGTGAATAAAATCAAGGGAATTACTGGCGTCGCCTGGGCCGTTCCTATTTTTAAAAATTTGATGGCAGTAAAGCTTCCTGATGGTTTTATGCGAACCATTGATCTAACCGGCATCGATGATAGTACTTTTGTGGGAGGACCTGCTTGGATTCTTCAAGGAGATCTAGAAGATCTTAAAAGAAAGGACGCTATTTTTGTGGATTACGAAGCAGCCCACAAAAATTTGAGAGTTACCAATCCCGACGGTACGCGACGCCCTTTAGCAATCAATGACATTGTTGAAATTAACGATCATCGGGCTGTTGTGGTGGGATACATTAAAGCAAAACGCAGTTTTGTCCTTCAACCAAAGGTTTATACAACTTACAGTCGTGCTTTAAGTTACCAACCTCCTACCCGACGTCAACTAACATATGTTGCCGTCAAAGCCAAAGAAGGACAAAATTTAAAGCAACTTTGCCAGAGAATTAAAAGACAAACGGGACTGAAGGCCTATACAACAGACGATTTTAAAGCTCAAAACCTAGATTATTGGATGACGAATACAGGGATTCCCATCAATTTTGGAACGGCTATTCTTTTGGGCTTTATTGTCGGTGCCGCTGTGGTGGGGCAGACTTTTTATAATTTTGTTCAAGAAAATTTAAAGCACTATGCAGCCTTAAAAGCTATGGGGTTGCGAAATCACACCTTAATCAGAATGGTTATGTTACAAGCTTGTGTTGTAGGTGCTACAGGGTATGGAATTGGAGTTGGTTTGACAACGATTTTTGGTTTGATTTTTGATGATTCAGTTTTAGCCTTTCGAATGATGCCTAGCATTCTTGCTTTTTCCGCACTAGGAATTTTTCTCATCATTACCTTATCCGCCGTGGCTTCCATTCGAAAAGTCATCAATGTTGATCCATCCGTTGTGTTCCGGGGATAGACTATGGAATCACAGGTTGCGATAAAATGTTCTGGGATCACCAAATCTTTCCATAGCCAAGAGGTTGAGACAGTTGCCTTGCGAGGTGCTGACTTACAGGTAAAAACTGGGGAATTTATGATGCTGGTCGGCCCCTCGGGATGTGGCAAAACGACGCTTATTTCTGTTGTGGCTGGCATTCTTCATCCCGACCAGGGCACTTGTGTTGTAGAAGAGCGCAACTATAAAGATATGTCAGCTGATCAATTGCTTGATTTTCGCGCCTCTCACATCGGATTTGTTTTCCAATCGTTTAATCTGATCGCAACATTGAGTGTTATAGAAAATGTTATGATTCCCTTAATTATCAAAGGAATAAATTACCAACAAGCCTTTGAACGGGCCGAAAAAATACTTAAGAAAGTAGGATTAGGGGATAGATTGCATAATTCTCCCAATCAATTATCGGGGGGGGAACAACAACGCATTGCCATAGCACGAGCTCTTGTTCACAATCCATCCATTCTTATTTGTGATGAGCCAACCAGTGCTTTGGATCATATGACAGGAATTAAAATTCTAGAAATGATGCATTCTATCAATAGGGAATTGAAAACAACTTTCCTTGTGGTTACCCACGATTCCCGCATTTATCAATTTGCCGATCGTATCGCCCATATGGACGATGGAAAAATTATAAGGATTACCAACAATCATGAAAACTAACTTTTCATTCAAAGAACTATTCAAGCTTTTTAGAAAAAACTTAACCCTTACGATTGCATTGATGGGTTTTGTTAGTGCCGTCATTTTTTCCTTAACGTTAGGTCAGCCTAGTTCTCTTCCCCCTCATCAATTAACCTTACCTGCTACGTCACCTTTTGATCGCAATATTTCAGGAACAGGATTGGTAGAAGCCAATACTCGTAATATTTCTATTGGTTCTTTTGTTACAGGTGTGGTAGCCGAGGTCTTTGTCAAAGAAGGAGATGTGGTTAAACAAGGAGATCCTCTTTTTTGTTTGGATTATCGTACAGAGGCGGCCCAAGTGGCTGTTAATGAAAAACAATTAAAAGCCGCCAAAGATAGTATCGCTGTTGCCGAAGCCAGCTTGGCTGAAGCTCAAGATCTTTTCCAAAGAACACAAAGTCTTAAACCAGGTGTTCTTAGCCAAGAGGAAATTAAACGGCGAACTTTTGATGTTCAAAAAGCAGAAGCCCAATTGGCATTAGAAAAAACCCGATATGAGCAAGAACAAAAGCAATTAGCCCTTGCCAAAGTAAATTTAGAAAAATTAACGGTAAAAGCGCCTGTTTCAGGGTTAATTCTTAAGGTGCGCATTAATCCCGGTGAATATATTAATATGATGAACTCACAAACATTAGCCCCCATAACATTAGGGAACCACCAACCTTTGAATGTTCGTGTGCAAATTGATGAGAATGATGCTTGGCGTTTCCAACCTGGAGCTAAAGCCATCGCCTATTTAAGAGGGAACAAAAACATTCATTTTCCTTTGCATTTTATAAGGCTAGAACCTTATGCCCAGTCGAAACAACAACTCACAGGGGATACACAGGAGCTGATTGATACACGTGTGATTGAGATTGTCTATCAAGTAGAAGGGGAGGCTGAAGGTAAGCTTCTTATTGGTCAACAAATGGACGTCTTTATTGAAACAGAAAAAAGTTATGAATAAGCAAATTTCAAATCAAAACGGGCGAGGATCTGGAACATAGGTTTTCAGACGATCGTCTGATGGATGAGGTGAAGGAGCCCCTTGTCCGGCAATACTTGCCCGCAGTAGAATGACAAGTTCCACGACAGAATCATTTTCCGTATTCGATCGAAACAATTCCTTAACCGGTTCAAGATCGCCCAAAACAGGTAATTTGTTGATGTCTTGGATAGATCGAACCTCCATGAGCCCTCCTAAAATAGCAATTTCTCCATCTTTCAGGCGGAGGATAGAATCGATCTCTCGAACCTCAACCACAGGAATAAGCGAGGGATTGGTGGTTGTCCCGGTAGTTGTCATCGAATTATTAACAATATCAACAGCAGGATCCCGAACAGATTGATTCAGCCTTGAAATGGTGGGGCGTAAAAACAAAATAATTTCGCCTGTTTCCAAATCAATGGAAGGCTGAACAGACATCACCAGTCCAATAGGAACTGTCTGAATATCGCTGGAAACGCTGACGGATTCTCGCTGAACGGCCGTATTGTATTGCTTGTCATAATGCAGGCGAAAATAAACCTGATTATGGGCAACCTTTAGAATGGCTGTTTGATTATTCATTACCGTAAGACGAGGACTTGAAAGCGTTCTTGAACTTCCAAATTCTTGTAAAGCCTCTAAAAGCACAGAAAAAGTTTTTCCCGCAGCACCAAAACTTACCAAATTCGTTTGGGAAGACGTAGGGTCTAAAAAGGAGCTGCTGCTCGCTAAATCTCCAAAAGGTGCCTTGACTTGTAAATCATTTCGACTGCCCACTTTTTGCCAATTAATACCACTTCTATACTCATCTTTTAAAACAACTTCTATAATCTTGGCTTCAATCAAAACTTGGCTGCTGGCAGCTTTTCTTAGAGTATCTAAATAACTTTTGACCAGTTGATGTTGTTTAAGGGAACCAGAAATGGAAACGATGCCCCCTTGTTTATGTAAGGAGTAGCTTCCAGGATGTACGGTTGTTGAACCTTGACTTAAGATAATTTTAAGGTTGCTTTCTAATTCCCCCCAAAAATCGTTATTTCCTGAAACACTGACCGAGCTGTCTGAGCCATTATCTTGACTATTTTTGCCCGCTGGATTCGCTGCATCGGCGAACACATCTGTGGCAATCGAAATTCTATTTTCGCTGCTTCGGGCTAGGTTTAAAAATTGAACGTTATAATTTTCAACATAAGGAGTATCAATTTCGATTCTAAGACTTTGATCAATAATCCGATAGCGCAACCCTGCTAGATCACAGATATTTTCTATAACATGAATGAAGGGTTTTTGTTTGGCTGAAAAGACAATTTTTGCATCAATTTTAGGATCAAGCTGCAAATCAATATGGGCCTGACGAGCCAGTTCGATTAGAACAGGTTTAAGGGGCGTATTTTCACTAAGGCAAACGGAAACAGATTGTAAAAAAATAGGTTGAATTTCCACTTTCTTCTTTGGATCTGCCGAAGCACAAGGAGGAGGGGTCGTTTGAACAGGCTGCATAAGTTTTTGCATAGTCTGTCGATTCATGTCTGGCGCTAAGGGCTCTCGTTCCACAAGATTACGGCACCCCGCAAGGCTTATAAGGCAAAAGATAAGATTGATAATATGTTGCTGTTTCATAACGTTAAGCCCTTAATTTTTTAGCCCCAAAGGCATTAAATAAACTTAACATTAATTTTCAACAAATAACCTATTATTTTTTTAAGCTGTCCGGCCCCAATTTAAGAAACCGCTTTTGAAATGGAAAAAGAGGTAATTAATATCCATCAGCATCAAGAATCCCTGCCTCCCGTAGCAGGTGGGGTCTTTCCATCCAGTCCTCGGTTACCTTTACAAAAAGGAATAAGTGGATGGAATGTCCTAAATGTTTTTCCATCTCTAACCTAGATTTTTGGCTTATTTCCTTAATTCTTTGCCCTTTTTTCCCCAAAATAATACCTTTTTGTGCTGTACGCGCCACAACAATAGCCTGTTGAATTTTAACACTTCCATTGGCAAAATTTTCCCAGGTTTCTGTTTCAACATACGTCTCATAAGGCAATTCATGTTGGAGTTGTAAGACCAATTGCTCCCGTGTTATCTCGGCCGCCCATAATCGCAAAGAAATATCGGTTATTTGGTCCTCTGGATAAAGCCAGGGTCCTTTTGGCATTTTTTGAACCAACAAATCTAATAAATCAGAAACTCCATCCCCTGTTAAGGCCGATATCATAAGAACATCCGTAATTTGTGAAAAGTGACGAAACTGTTCAATTATATTTAAAAGTTGGGCAGGTTCGATCAAATCAATTTTATTCAAGGCTAAGAGAATCGGTTGATGAGATCCTAACTTCTCCAAAATAGCGAAGCTTCCCTCAAAAGTTTTCTGCTTGGCATCCACTAATAGAACAATAAGGTCGGCACCTTGTCTAGCCTCATAGGCATTTTTAACCATGGTTTTTTCAAGGGTTCTTTTAGGTTGAAAGATACCTGGTGTATCCACTAGAATAACTTGGGTTTTATCTTGAAGGGTGATGCCTAAAATACGCCGACGAGTTGTTTGAACTTTTGGAGAAACAATTGAGAC
The DNA here is from genome assembly GCA_021804455.1 of Pseudomonadota bacterium. GTDB lineage: Bacteria > Pseudomonadota > Alphaproteobacteria > Paracaedibacterales > CAIULA01 > Finniella. The sequence goes on from JAJZHT010000011.1 coordinate 11,440, forward strand.
CTTACTGCCCACCATTCGGTTAACAAGCGTTGATTTACCAGCATTAGGTTCCCCCAAGATGGTTACAAAACCACATTTTGTATCGGGATGAGCAGACATTAAAATTCCTTGTATCACTATTAAATTAACGCAGTGTGCAAGTTTTTTAAAAAAGATTCAATTAGTAAGACTGTTACGAGAGTTTTCTCGTAAAACCTGCCCTTTTATACTGAAGCCAATTCGATTGGCAAGGTCCAGTGGCTCCGTGGAAAACGCAGAAATATGTCTTTTTTATTTTTCGTGCATAGAACTTCTGCCTCCTCAGTATTGGGGGGTAATATTTGTCCTTGTGGCCGTACCAATCCCATTTTTTAGGGATTTCTCCAAAAACGACACTTATGCCATCATTTTTTTGGTTAACTTTTTCTTAACCAAGATTAACGAAAAGTTAATTTCATTTTTTGCCACCCCCCGCCCACTGCCTCCCTTAACGGGAGGGGGGCTACACCCACCTTCTTACAAAAACGGTGGGCAAAACACATCTTATGGCCCTTTGTTTTTGTTTCAAAAAGGGGTTTCTTTGTCACCTAGGCTATTCCCTATAATATCCTTAAATCCTTACCAAAGGGTTAATTTTGGAAGATATTTTTTAAAGGGTGAAACATCGTTTACCAAACTTATCCTGCCCTTAGGTTTCCATAGGCCTTTAAGAATTCCTTATAAATCTCTGTCAGGTTATAAAGATCCTGAACAGAAACGTGTTCATTTGTTTGATGCGCCTGTTGGTTAACCAACCCAAACTCAATTACAGGGCAAATATCTTTAATAAAGCGCGCATCGGATGTTCCGCCGGAGGTACTCAATTCAGGGGTTTTTCCGGTAATCTTTTGGACCGATTCTACCAAAGTATCCCAAAGTTCCTGGTGATGGGTGATAAACGACTGGCCACTGATAACGCCCTCTAACTCCCATACTAACGAGGGGGGGTGTTTCTTCTTAACCTCTTCCATCTTTTTTTGGAAAAAATGAATTAAACTTTCTCCAGAATGAAGGGAATTAAAGCGAACATTGAGAGCAGCCCTGGCACGGTCTGGAATAACATTCGTCACAGGATTACCGACATCAATGCTGGTTATTTCTACATTTGAGGGATCAAAATGCTCAGTCCCCTGATCCAAAGGATCACATGAAACCCCTTGCAAATAATCCAAAAGGGGGGGGATTGGGTTAACAGCAAAGTGAGGATAGGCAACGTGTCCCGCCTGGCCCTTGACTTGTATCTTAATATTCAAACTGCCCCGACGGCCAATTTTAATCATTTCACCTAAGCTTTGAGGGTTCGTGGGCTCTCCTACCAGACAGGCATCAATTTTCTCACCTCTTTGCTGTAACCATTCGATAACTTTTGGGGTGCCAAAGGTTGCGGGTCCTTCCTCGTCACTGGTTAATAAAAAACTGATGGAATATGTGGGAGAATTGTTTTGAATAAAATCTGAAACTGCGGTAACAAAGGCGGCAATAGCCCCCTTCATATCAACCGCTCCTCGCCCATATAAAAATCCTTCACGAATCTTGCCAGAAAAAGGGGGGACTATCCAATCCTTAGAATCCCCCGGGGGGACAACGTCCGTATGGCCCGCAAAACAAAGATTTTGCCCGTAATTTCCCCAACGGGCATAAAGATTATCAGCGGCCCTTGGATCCTTTTCCCCAAAAGGCAAACGAAAACACAAAAACCCCAAAGATTCAAGCTGTGCTTGGAGAATGTCTAAACACCCCGCATCATTAGGCGTAACGCTTGGGCATTGAATCAGTTTCTGCGTTAAATTCACCACATCCATGGGGGGTCACTCCCTTAATAACTCATTAATCGATGTTTTTTTGCGCGTCTGTTCATCAACGTGCTTAATAATAACAGCACAGGCTAAACCCGGCTTTGTTGGATCAGAATTCGGTAAAAATCCTGGCACCACAACAGAATAGGCGGGGACACGTCCATAAAAAATTTCCCCTGTTTGACGATCCACAATCTTGGTTGAGGCGCCAATAAAGCTTCCCATAGAAATGACCGATCCTTTTTCAATAATCACGCCTTCAGCAATTTCACTATTCGCTCCAATAAAGCAAAAATCCTCTATAATAACCGGTTTGTTTTGAAGGGGTTCCAAAACGCCCCCAATTCCTACGCCCCCCGATATATGACACAACGCTCCAATTTGAGCGCATGAACCAATCCTTGCGCCTGTATCAACCATCGTTCTTTCGCCTATATAGGCTCCCATATTGACAAAAGAATTTGGCATTAAAATAACACCCGGTCCGATATAGGCTGATTCTCTCACAACAGCTCCTGGACAGACACGAAATCCCGCTTTCTGAAAATCACTTTCTTTCCATCCTTCAAATTTCAAAGGAATCTTATCATAAGCAGACATGCCACCCCATTCCATGATTTGATTGGGAAATATGCGAAAAGATAATAAAATGGCCAGCTTAATCCATGGATAAGTCACCCATTGTTCTTGGTTTCTTTGTGAAACGCGAATTTTCCCCTCCCCCATTTTTTTCAAAACAACTTTAACGGCTTCTTCAACCTCTTTGTCAGGATTCCATGGGGTTCCAGGGGCAAGCTTTGTAAGTGTAGCCCATGTATTTTCAACAGTTGTTTTACATTTTTTTAACATGAGAATTTCGCCAATTTGGAGATTAAGATTTAAATTCGTGACCATAGTAGCCTTAGTTCCACTGGTTAAACAATCACGAATACGTCGTATAAGAGCAAGATCCTCTAATATTTGCTTATTAGCCTGATTTTGGATCATAATTTTGTCTTGCGGCCCATAAGAACGAAATTCATTATCAAAGGAAGGATAACGATAAGGCTGTCCCATCCAAGTATTCTCGCATAGGTATAAAAAGCGCAAGCCACTTCCTAAATCAATAAAACTTACAGGGTTTTTTTCAAAAACTTTTCTCTTTGTTTGGGGATTATAACTGTTGAGAAGTACTCCTTCCAAGTGATATTGGACAAACGCTATGGCTTCGTTAATCAGCCGTATATGTGTTTCACGCTTTAGGTAACTGTCTCCCTTTTTTATGTTTAATATTTCTTCTTTAAGAGAGGTAAGCTTCTGTTGGAAATACTCTTCGGGATTTTGTTGGGGTTTTAAAAAAGGCGTTTGTTGATTGATTTCGCTTAAAACCATTTGTAAAAATTCGGCAAAAAACAAGACTCCTTGTTTATCCACGGGTTTAGATTGCAGGGCCACTCCCATAACCGACAAAAAATTATAATAAAATAAATTAGTATCCAAAGGCATCTCGCCTTCGTTTTTTTTCTTCAAAAAAATTTTTATTTTTTCCAATTTTTTATTTTCAAGAAAAAATTCAGTATCCAACAAAACTTGAATTCCTTGAAAAGTAGAATCTAAAGTTTTCAAAAAGGGGTGAGAGGTGGATGACTTTTGAGAAAAAGATAAATCTTGTCGAGTCTGAATATCCACGCATTGAAGAATAGGGTAATAAAAAAGCGCTGGGCCTGATGTTAAAATCGTCCCATCAAAGCGAGGATTCGATTTTGCTTTTGGACCATTCATAAAATTTTTGGTTAGATGATGAAGAGGATGATCTGTTTTTCTTTTTTCCTGAATTTTAGAAAAACTCTTTAAATAATTGATCACCCCATACCTGATGGCTGTTTTCAAGATAGGATGATTAGAAGTTGAGCCAATAACACAATTATTGTCGC
>JAJZHT010000133.1 GCA_021804455.1 Pseudomonadota bacterium
ATTTTATGCTGTCAACAGCGGAAGAAAAAGCTAAGACTATTGTTCAGCAGCATGAAGCTATCCTGGCTTCCGAAAGAGATAAAAAGATCCTCTGGCACCCCTTTACACAACAAAAAACTGCTCAAAATAATATTGCCATCACGTATGCCAAGGGTTCCTATCTTTATGGTGAAAAAGGGGAACCCTACCTTGATTTGATTTCTAGCTGGTGGGTTAACCTTCACGGTCATGCCCATCCAGAAATTGCACAAAAAATTTATGAACAGGCACTCCGAATGGAGCATGTTTTATTTGCGGGGTTTACCCATGAATCCGCGATTCACTTGTGTGAAGAATTAAAAGAAATCCTTCCCCCTGATTTAAAGCGGTTCTTTTTTTCAGACAATGGGTCAACTGCAGTTGAAGTTGCTTTAAAGATGGCCTATCAATATTGGTACAATAAGGGGAAAAAAGAGAAAAAGCTCTTCCTTAGCTTTGACGGTGGATACCATGGCGATACTTTTGGAGCCATGTCCGTAGGGTGCCAATCAGGATTCCACAACACTTTTTCAGATCTTTTTTTTAAGGTGCTCAGTCTTCCTTATTCGGCAACATGGGATGGAGATTCTGAGGTAGAAAACAAAGAACATTATGTTCTTACAGTTCTTGATACGTATATGAAAGACCATGAAAATGAAATTGCTGCTTTTATTTTAGAACCCCTTATTCAGGGAGCAAGCGGCATGCGAATTTGTCGACCTGAGTTCCTTAAAAAGGTTATAGAACGTGTTCAGCAAGCTGGGATTCTTATAATTTTTGATGAGGTTATGACCGGATTTGGACGTACAGGAAGTTACTTCGCGTTATCCCAAATAGGGGTAACGCCGGATTTTCTTTGTCTTTCAAAGGGGATTACAGGCGGGTTTTTACCCTTAGCCCTTACGGTGACACGGGATAAAATCTATGATGCGTTTCTCAGTAATGAATGGAAATATGCTTTTGCTCATGGGCACTCCTACACGGCGAATCCCCTGGCGTGTGCAGCGGCTGTGGCGTCTCTTAGTATCTTAAAGCGAGAAGATACCCAAAGGCAATACGATTGATTCATGATGCTCATTTGAAAGGTGTTGCTATCTTAAAAACAAAAGATTTTGAAAAGATACGTGTTCTTGGTACGATTAGCGCTTTTGATATCAAAAATAGAGTTAATATGACAGATCTTAAGTATAAATTTTTAGACAAAGGATTGCTGATTCGCCCCCTCGGGAATACGATTTATTTTCTACCACCCTACCCTACCACCCCAAACGATCTGGAAATGACCTATCAAAAAACTGTGGATATTCTTGCTCAATCTTTGTAGGGGGGATAAGTAAGAAATTAATTATCTACTTTGAAAATAACTTTGTACATAAGATTAAAAACTAAAAATTCAACTGTTCTAGAGGCTCCTAACTCTAGTACCAGTTGGGGTGCGAAGCGTAATTTTTTAGGAATAGTATTTTCTTTTTTGAGGAGGTTTATGATGTTAAAAGTTTCGTGCTTAGCAGTTTTCCTTGCTAGTAGTTTTTCCGTTTTTGCGTCTGACTCTTGGTTTGATAGGCCAGACCCTGGTTCCATGCGGCCCACGTCTGTTTCTTCTTACGCCCTGAAAAGGGTCCATTATCCAGAAATAGGGTCAACACAAACGGAAGCAAAAAGAATCGTTTCTGCGGCTGAGAATGGAGATCTTAAGCCATTCAGAGAGGTTTTTAGACAAGACGCGATCTTATCGAGTGAAATTTACGCTCTAACTGCAACCCAGCAGACTCAAGGGGTTGGTCAAGACGGTAGAGTGTGGGCTTCTCCAGCTGGTAACGTGTATGCAACTTTTATTCTTCCATGGCCCGCAGAGCAAGACACTCTCGTGGATAAGTTTGCTACTCAAGTATCCGCTCTCAGCGTGTGTCAAGTTTTACAGTCTTTTGGTTTTTCTCCTCAGTTAAAGTGGAGGAATGATATTTTGCTAGGAAATCGCAAGGCTTCTGGTGTCCTCGTTGAGCCCTCATCGTCTGGCGTAATACCCGTTGAAGGGGGCCATGACGGGAAGCAGTTTAAAGGTGTTATCATCGGCGTTGGAGTGAACGTCAATATGGATGCGGCAACTGCGGCTGAAATTTATACCAGGTCTACAGATGAATTCAAGGTCCCTCCAACATCTATGTTCATCAACCGTGGAAGTTCTTTTAAAATTGAGGAGGTTATGGAAAAACTGAAGACTCATTTGGTTGAAAACTTAAGGACTCTTATAGATCAGAAAGAGTTAGGTAGTACGTTGCTGTCTCTGATGAAGCCTATTACAGCCTATAATGGTTTGCTCGTGGATTATTTTAACCAACAAACAAAAGAAAAATTTACTGGATTGTTCCTTGGACTAGATAAAGATGGGTCCGCAATGTTTAGAGTTGATGGAAAGACTGATATCGAATTTAGACAAACAGGTCGTGTTCGTCCATCTGCCACATTAAGCTTTTCTTAGAGTTTAATCGGTAAGGGCGGGTGGCTGTTTTCGGTGAACCCGCCTCTTTTTTTATAAAGGAAAATTCAAATGTTATTTATATCTTTTATTTTATCGTGTATTTTCTGTAGCACATCATTTTCCTCTGTGTATGTTTATAACGATGATGGTGTGTCGAACGAAAGTTATCGCCATTTGGTAAAGGCTCTAGAAAAGAAAGAACTTTCTGTGCTGCCTTTATCGGCACAAGGTGTTTTGAGTGGGGAATGGACAAAAGATGCCAAAGCCTTTTTTATGCCAGGGGGGGCTGATCTCCCTTACTGTGAAAAATTGAATGGAAAAGGCAATGAGATCATCAAAGACTACGTTGAGAAGGGAGGATCTTATATTGGTATTTGTGCTGGAAGCTATTATGGAGGAGGTTACGTTGAATTTGCAAAGGGAACAGAATTAGAAGTTTTGGGGGAAAGAGAGCTCTCTTTTTATCCTGGAACTGTAAACGGACCAACCCTTGGAACGTATTATTATCACTCTGATGCTGGAGCTTATGCAGCACACATTAAGGAAGAAGAATCTAACACGGAAAGATTTCTCTCTGTTTACTTTAATGGTGGGGGTTTCTTTGTAAGTCCAGAGATTCACAAAGGCGTTCGTGTTTTGTATCGGTACAATAACAGCAAAGCCCAAGGTCTTGCTGCAATTGTAGAGTGTAGTCATGGAAAAGGTAAAGCCATTTTGACCTCTGTTCATGTTGAGTATGATATCGACATGTTATGGACAGAAAATGTCAACGGCAAAAAACCAGGGTATGAAAATTTGAGAGATAACGTATTACCAAATTTGAATAATCATGATCAGGACTTTGTCTTTAGTCAAATATTAAATTATGCAGGAGTCCAAATAAGATGAAAAAGATACTATATATATTCTTGATTTCTTTTATTTTCACTCATTACGTTCCTGCTGCTCATACAATCTGGGTATACGGAGGGGAGGGGGCAAATCCAGAATCATTAAATAGTCTGATTAGCTCTATCCGGGCAATAGCTTCAAATCGTTATACGGTTGAGACTATAGACCATAAAAATATTAACGCTGGGATCGATGATA
>JAJZHT010000134.1 GCA_021804455.1 Pseudomonadota bacterium
ACACTTCATATTTTTATTACGTTTGCTTTGATTGGCGTGATTTTGTTGCAACGCAGCGAAGGCGGTGGAGGCCTTTTAGGGAGCAGTGGCGGAGGCTCTGGTGCCAACATGTTTACGGCTCGAGGGGCTGCGAACCTCTTAACACGAATTACGTCTGTCCTTGCCATTATTTTTATTGGGAATTGTATTTTAATGACTCTTGTGACCAGTTCCCAAATTCGTAAGGCTTCTTCGGTTTTAGATGTTGAAAGTAAAACCACCCAGGTATCTTCTCAAACGAATGACCGCTAACCCATGGCTACGCGTTATATCTTTATAACCGGGGGGGTTACTTCGTCTTTGGGAAAAGGATTGGCTTCGGCTTCTTTAGGAGCTTTATTACAGGCGAGGGGGTTTTCGGTTTTATTACGTAAGCTGGACCCCTATTTGAATATTGATCCAGGAACTTTAAGCCCTTATGAACATGGGGAAGTTTATGTCACCGATGATGGAACCGAGGCTGATCTTGATTTTGGTCATTACGAACGTTTTACAGGTGTGCCGACGGAATCCAGCGATTATGTGACTACGGGGAAAATTTATTCTTCCGTTTTAACAAAAGAACGTCGTGGAGAATATTTAGGGTCTACCGTACAGGTGATCCCTCATATAACCGATGAAATTAAGAATTTTATTACCAATAAAACCCACGGGGTTGATTTCGTTCTTTGTGAAATTGGTGGTACAGTTGGGGATATTGAAGGGCTGCCTTATCTAGAAGCCATTCGCCAATTGCGTAATGATTTGGGTCGAGATCGAACGTTGTTTGTTCATTTAACGTTGCTTCCTTACATCTCTACGGCGGGAGAACTTAAAACAAAACCCACCCAACATTCTGTGAAAGAATTGCTGAGTGTGGGGATTCAGGCCGACTTGCTGTTGTGTCGTAGCGATCGTCCCATTCCCTGGGAAGCCAAAAGGAAATTAGCACAATTTTGCAATGTTCCCAGCGATTGTGTGATTGCGGCCTTAAATGCTCAAAATATTTATCACGTCCCCTTGCAGTATCACGAAGAAGGCTTAGATCAACAGGTTTGTCGTTACTTTGGATTGCAGGATGCTTCCGCTGATTTATCCCGCTGGTATCGTATTCGGGATCAGCTGGAAAAGGCCGTGGAACCGCTTAAAATTGGGATTGTTGGCAAATATGTGCAATTGTTGGATGCTTATAAATCTTTGATAGAAGCTTTACATCATGGTGGTTATCCTAACCACGCAAAACCGGAACTTGTTTGGATTGATTCTCAAGATACTGAAAATTTAAAACAAAAATTAACAGACGTTGATGCGATTATAGTACCTGGTGGATTTGGCGAGCGGGGAATAGAAGGGAAAATGGCCGCGGCTGAATACGCCCGTGAAAACAAGGTCCCGTTTCTTGGAATTTGTTTTGGTATGCAGTTGGCTGTCATTGAAGCCTGTCGCCATCAATTAGGTCTTCATAACGCTTCCAGCAGTGAGTTTGGCCCAACTGAGGAACCTGTTGTTGGGTTGTTACGTGAATGGCAAAGTGAGGAGGGTGTGCAAACACGGTCTGAAACCAGTGATTTAGGCGGGACAATGCGATTGGGGTCTTACCCTTGTGTATTACAAAAAGGGTCTTTAGCGCGTCAGATTTATGGTGAAGAGTGTGTTCAAGAGCGTCATCGTCATCGTTATGAAGTAAATAAAGCGTATTTGGATCGCTTGGCGGCGGTCGGTCTTATTGGTTCGGGTCTTTCGCCTGATGGTAAATTACCAGAAATTGTGGAACGGATCGATCATCCTTGGTTTATCGGGGTTCAGTTCCATCCCGAACTTAAATCTCGTCCTTTTGCTCCTCATCCCTTGTTTGTCAGTTTTATTGCAGCAGGTTTAACCTATAAAAAACAAAAGTCTTAAGGAATAAAATTCAGAATGAGAAACCTTACTATTGGCAATTTAAAGATTGGTAATGATTTGCCATTAACCTTAATTGCAGGGCCTTGTGTTATGGAAAACCAAGACCACGCGATAATGATGGCCGATCGTCTGGCGGATTTGTGTCAAAAAATAGGGATCGGTTTTATTTATAAGACTTCTTTTGACAAAGCCAATCGTACCAGCATTAAGGGAGAACGGGGAATGGGTCTTGATGCCAGTTTGCCTATTTTCCAACAGATTCGTGAAAGGGTTGGTTGCCCTGTTTTAACCGATGTTCACAGCCCTGAACAATGTCAAAAAGTGGCCCAGGTGGTGGATGTTTTACAAATTCCTGCCTTTTTATGTCGGCAAACGGATTTATTAAAGGCGGCTGCTGAAACGCAAAAAGTGATTAATATTAAAAAAGGTCAGTTTTTAGCTCCCTGGGATATGGCAAATGTGGTAACCAAGATGCGATCGTTTGGTCATGATCAAGTCATGTTGTGCGAACGGGGGGCCAGCTTTGGTTATAACACCTTGATTTCTGATATGAGATCGTTGCCAATTCTGGCGAAAACAGGATGCCCTGTTATTTTTGATGCAACTCATTCTGTTCAGCAACCCGGAGGAGCCGGGGAGCGTTCCGGGGGGCAGAGGGAATTTGCCCCGATTTTGGCCAGGGCAGCTGTTGCTGTAGGCGTGGCGGGGGTATTTATGGAAACCCACCAAGACCCTGATAACGCCCCTAGTGATGGACCCAATATGGTGCGTTTAAACGATTTACCTCGGGTTTTGGAAGAATTAGTAGCTTTAGACAAAATTTCTAAGGAATATCCACGGCTTTTAGCCTAGAAAGGAAGGGGGAGGGGTATGTCTGAAATCATTCATCTGACAGCCCGTGAAATTTTAGATTCTCGGGGAAATCCCACAGTTGAGGTTGACGTTTTCCTTGATTGTGGAAGTTTAGGGCGGGCGGCTGTTCCTTCGGGAGCCTCAACAGGAAGTTTCGAGGCGATTGAAAAACGGGATCAAGATTTTCAACGTTATCATGGTAAGGGAGTCTTAGGAGTTGTTCAAACTATAAAAAGCTCTCTTGCTGAAAGGCTCATAGGGGAAAGAGCCCTTGATCAAGCTCGAGTTGACCAAATTCTGATAGATTTGGATGGTACACCCAATAAATCCCACTTAGGAGCGAATGCTTTATTGGGGGTGAGCTTGGCTGTTGCTAAAGCCGCAGCTGCCTCTGTTGGGTTACCTCTTTATCACTATATCGGGGGGGTGAACGCTCGTCGTTTGCCTGTTCCCATGATGAATATTTTAAATGGGGGTGTTCACGCCGATCGATCGGTGGACATCCAGGAATTCATGATTGTTCCCAAGGGCGCACCTGATATGGCAACAGCGATACGTATGGGAGCCGAAGTTTTTCATAGTTTAAAATCTCTTTTAAAAAAGAAAGGTCACAGCACAAATGTTGGGGACGAGGGGGGATTTGCCCCTTCCTTGGCCGAAACACGACAAGCCTTAGATTTAATTCTTGAAGCTGTTGAAATGGCCGGTTATCGCTCTGGAACGGATATCTCTTTAGCTTTAGATGTGGCGGCAAATGAACTGTATCACAAGGGGCATTATCGTTTGTAAGGGCAT
>JAJZHT010000135.1 GCA_021804455.1 Pseudomonadota bacterium
ACAGAACCTGCCAAGAGTGCAATCAAAACAGCCGCCGCAATCTTATTATATTCAAAGCTATCCATTGTATACTCAAGCCAACGCCCTTTTCGGGGTCCAGAAGAGAAAAGACTCTCTCTTTCTTAAAAGTGTGTTTTTCACGTGGTGTAAGTGTATTTTATTAATTTTTTATAGAAAATATACTTAAATTGCCAACGAAAAACCCGCTGCTTTTCGGCAGCGGGTTGGTCAACCGAGAGATCAACGGATCTTAGTTGATAACAGTGATGGCTGTACGGTTTTGAGCATGAGCTTCTTCTGTGTTGCCCGCAACTTCCAATTTTTCTTTACCATAAGAAATGGTTTTTAAGCGGCTAGCATCCACACCCATACCAACCAAGGCTTTTTTGGCGGCATCAGCACGACGCGCACCTAAAGCCATGTTGTATTGGGCGGTACCACGGCAGTCGGTTTTTCCTTCAATCGTAGCACTGGTGGTGCCATAGGTTTTCAACCAAGCAGCTTGGGCTTCCAAAACTTTCTTTGCATCCTCAGAAACAGTGGACTTGTCATAAGCAAAGAAAATACGGTTTTTAATATTTTCTTTGAAGTCAGCCGCTGTACCGGGGGTTGCAGCACTGCCAATATTGACGTTTTGCGAATCACCGGATGTTTCACAGGCGGCCATCAACAACGTTGTTGCCAAAAGGGATAATACTGTCTTTTTCATTTAAAAAATCCTATCAGTTAAAACAAACTAGCTGTTACTAATATAAACCACTTAAAAGTTAACAAACAACTAAATTTTATTAAAATAGGGAAACGTTATTGGGGGACGAGGTTTCTGAACAGGTGTAGAAAAAATAGCACACTTTAGGTTTTTTGTTTGGTTTTTGCCTTTTGAAAAGGCTGGCTGCAGTAGGGGCAAAGAGTTGGTTGATCCTCTGTTAAGGCCAAATAAATAACCGGGTGGCCTCCTGTATAACGTTTGGCTTCCACTTCGTTTGAAAGATATTGGCTTGGAGACTTGGGTCCTTCACAACAGGCAACGTTATTGTTTATAAAAAGAATCGGGCGCGATAAAGCTTGATTCATAAGGTGTCCCGTTTAAAGACATGCTGTTGACGGATTTTATTTTGTAACAGCAAAATGCCATAAAGAAGAGCCTCGGCCGTGGGGGGACAGCCAGGAACATAAATATCCACAGGAACAATTTGATCGCATCCCCGTACAACGGAATAAGAATAATGGTAATACCCCCCGCCGTTGGCGCAACTGCCCATAGAAATAACCCAACGAGGTTCGGGCATTTGGTCATAAACCTTTCTAAGGGCAGGGGCCATTTTGTTCGTTAAAGTTCCCGCCACAATCATAACATCCGATTGACGAGGGCTGGGACGAAAAACAACCCCAAAACGATCCAAATCATAACGGCTGGCGGCGGTATGCATCATTTCAACAGCGCAACAGGCTAACCCAAAGGTCATCGGCCATAACGAGCTGCTTTGAGACCATGCGGCCAGTTTATCCAGTTGGGTGATTAAGAATCCCTTATGATTCAATTCTTCATGAACTTTTGAGATAAGGTAGGACTCATCCTGTAAATCTTTTGGCAGATAAGGTTTCAGATCTTCTAGGGTAGGATTTATTCCCATTCTAGGGCCCCCTTAAGATATTCATACAAAAAACCACAGGTTAAAACGGCCAAAAAAAACATCATCGACCAAAAACCAAACAGTTGAATATTCTTTAAACTGATGGCCCAGGGAAATAAAAAGGCAATTTCCAGGTCAAATATAATAAACAAAATGGCCACCAGGTAAAATTGCACATCAAAACGAAGGCGGGCATTTTTTTGAGGGGGATCAAAGCTGTCAAATCCACACTCATAAGGGGAATCTTTTTGGGCATAACTGTTGCGTCGACTGCGCCAGGTTGTAATGATTAACATCGCGATCGATAAGGTAAAACCCAAACCTAAAAACATTAAGATGGGTAAATAGGCGTTATAATCAATCATACCCTTTGAACATCACAAAAACTTTCTTTTGATTCTCTGGGGTTACGGCTTTTTTGTCAAGAATGCTGAAGTTTCATTACAGGATTGTCTTATATAAAATTTTGTTCAGAAATTAACGAATTGTTAACGATTTGAAGCCATATTCCCACCCTCCGGCCCCCGGCCGCCCAGGGGAACAGCTCCAGAATGGCAGGAAAAGGGTTAATTACTTCTTAAGATTTTGATTCTCTTCAACAAAAAAATCCCCCCGTGTGTCCAAAAAGTTTTCCTAAGGCAGTCCTCAGTTGCATTGTAGGCTTGTTTTCGCAATCTTTTGGATGTTTTCCTTACAGGAACTTGATCTGGGGGCCTAACAAACCTAAGATAGTTCAACATTCTTTTCTGTTTTTTTAATAAAAGAACTCATGGCTCATTCTACCTCCCCTTTGCGTCCTCGATTACCGTTACCTGGAGTCCGTTTTATCGTTGCGATTGCTTCGGGCAAGGGTGGCGTTGGCAAATCAACCACGGCGGTTAATCTGGCCTTGGCTTTGGCCCGGCAAGGCAGGCGGGTGGGGCTTTTGGATGCTGACCTTTATGGTCCCTCTTTGCCGAAAATGTTAGGGGTTTCAGAAAAGCCCCAAGTGAACGCTCATAAAAAATTAATTCCCCTTTGGGTCGATAACCTTGCCTTTTTATCGATGGGATTGATGGTTCCAGAAGATTCGGCCGTTATTTGGCGGGGATTGATGGTTCAGGGGGCCTTACAACAACTTTTGAAAGAGGTTGATTGGGCCCACCACCACACCGGTGATTTGGATGTTTTGGTGGTGGATATGCCTCCGGGAACGGGGGATGCGCCCCTAACCTTGGTGCAGCAGGTGGTTGTAAACGGGGTTGTGATTGTTTCAACACCCCAGGATATAGCCCTTCTTGACGCCCGCAAGGCGTTGGCCATGTTTCAAAAGGTTTCTGTTCCTGTTTTGGGTATTATTGAGAATATGAGCCATTTTTCATGTCCCCACTGCCATCATACCGTGCCTCTTTTTGGCCATGGGGGTGCTGAAAAAGAGGCTGAAAGACAAGAAATCCCCTTTTGGGGGGCGATTCCCTTGGATTTCAGCCTTCGTTGCAGCGGTGATGAAGGGCAACCTATAATGCGTACCAATCCTGAGGGTTTTCTAGGAAAGGTTTACACCCAGATGGCCCATCATCTTTGGCAGCAGTTGAATCAACCCGCTTCTTCCTAGGCGCTTTTTTTATCATTGTGCTAAGTGATCTAGGTTTTCTAGGGTTTGTTTTACTTTCGTGCCTTGCCACCCAATCGGTACACCAATTTGATCAAAAGCTTCATCTGAGAGACTTGGATTATCTTTTTCTAGGCGTTTGATGTTTCGGGCGTTCAATAAATAGCAGGCGGTCAGGTGAGCGTTATAGGCTGTTTGATCAAGGGAAGAATCTAGATTAAAGGCTCCTTTTTCCTTGAACCAAAAGTTGTGGACCTGCGCAAGATTTTTATCCCTGTTTAATTGTTGAATAACACTATAA